>JAGAFL010000103.1:0-3528 GCA_017612595.1 Erysipelotrichaceae bacterium
CAGGGCAATGCCGATGGCTACGGCGGTCATGATGATGACGGCCCCGAGATAAACGACGCCGAAGATCTTGAAGGCCAACTTTACTTCCATGGTCCTGAAAATGTAGATCAGCAGGGCTGATGCAATCAGGGCGCCGGTGATGATACAGATCAGAAGATGCTGCCCCTGAGGTATCAGGGCAGCCAGATAGAGAAGGTGACCGGCCAGAAAGGCAACGATGCCGGTTAAGAAGATCTTCTGGCCGCTGGCCGGGAAGACGAAGCGCAGGTTAAGCAGAATGTCTCCCAGCATTCCCAGCGCCAAGCCGATGAAGATCAGTCTGGCAAAGCCACTGCCGGAATTCTTAAAGCCCAGAAAGCCGGTGATGACGAACATCAGGGAAGCCAGTCCCTTCAGGACGACAGCCCGGACGTATTCTTCCTTATGCTCGCTGGCGATGAAGCAGATCTGTAGGAGTGCGCCGATGGCGATAAGCAGGTATTTGATCATAGGTATCCTTTCCGTTCTGAACAGTCAGAACATTTCAGCGGTTGAAGATCTTCTCAAAGCTCTTATGCAGAGCCATATACAGCAGCACCGAGACGACCAGACAGGCCGCCGCGTTGATGGCGGTCGAGAAGGCTGACCAGCTCTGCAGAATGGCGACCAGCTGCGGTTCCAGTCCCAGCAGATAGCGCTTGTAGAGGTAGCCGATGATCGGGTCAAAGATGACGTTGAAGCCCAGGGCCGCCAGGGCGCAGAGGCCGGAAACAGCCACGATCTGCCTGTTTTCCGTTTTCTCCGCCAGTTTCAGCTTTCTGGCCAGCGAACCGGCAATGAAGCCGATCAGAAATTTCATTAAGAAGGTCTTGGGCGCGGAAGTGACGTAGCGGGGGTCCATCAGATCGGCCAGGGAAAGGCCGATGGCCCCGGCCAGACCGCCGTATACCGGGCCTAAGAACCAGCCGGCCAGCACCACGACGGCATTAGCCAGGTGAATGGCCGTGGAACGGCCGCCGGCAGTGGGAATGTCGATCTTGCCGTAGGCGAAGACGACATAGCTCAGCACCGCGAACATCGCGGTAAAGGTAAGTAATCTGATTTTTCTGTTATTCTCCATATAGTGTTGTAGACAGGTATCTGTCCCCTCCGTCAGGCAGGATCACGACGATGTTTCTGCCTCTGTTTTCTTCTCTGTTAGCCAGTTCAATGGCAGCGACTAAGGCGGCGCCGCCGGAAATGCCGATCAGGATGCCTTCCAGCCTGCCGAAATCACCGCCGATCTCAAAGGCTCTTTCGTTGGTTATGGTTATGACCTCATCATAAACTGAGGTGTCCAGGGTCTTGGGAACAAAGCCCGCGCCGATGCCCTGGATCTTATGAGCTCCCGCGGTGCCCTGGGAAAGTACCGGTGAGGAAGCCGGCTCAACGGCTACGACCTTGACTTCGGGCTTCTTTTCCTTCAGGTAGCGGCCGGTACCGCTCAGGGTACCGCCGGTTCCGACGCCGGCGACAAAGATGTCGACCTGGCCGTCGGTGTCTTCCCAGATCTCCGGGCCGGTGGTGCGGTAGTGGATCTCCGGGTTGGCCGGGTTGTCGAACTGTCCGGGAATGAAGCTATTGGGTATTTCCCTGGCCAGTTCTTCAGCTTTCGCTATGGCTCCCTTCATGCCCTTGGCGCCTTCGGAAAGCACTATCTCGGCCCCGTATGCCTTGATGAGTTTTCTTCTTTCCAGACTCATGGTATCAGGCATGGTCAAAATCATCCGGTAGCCCTTGGCGGCGGCTACGGAAGCCAGGCCGATGCCGGTATTGCCGGAGGTGGGTTCGATCAGTACGGTATCCTTATTGATCAAACCCTTCTTTTCGGCATCTTCGATCATCGCCAGGGCGATGCGGTCCTTGACGGAGCCGGCCGGATTCTTGTATTCCAGCTTTACCAGAATGTGAGCCGGAAGATCATAGTGTTCTTCAAAGTGAGTTGCCTCCATTAACGGAGTATTTCCAATCAGCTGAGCAGCGGATGCGTAGATTTTTGACATTTTTATTCCTCTTTTCTATTACATTATAATATGTCTTTCGTTCTTAATGGTGAATTTGGCCTTGAATGATGAAGTCATGATGATACATGTACCATGAGGAAGGTTGTTTCTCACAGGGCTTTCACCTCCTTTGCATATAAGAAAACCTGTCTTTCTTCCGTGTTGGTGAATAACCGGGCAGTCAGACAGGTGCTTTGAAAATACGGATAAAACTGTCTGGCTCTACCGGTTCAGACAGCAACAGGTCATTGATGATGCGAAATGGGTGATGATGTTCTTCATGTCTCTTCGCTCCTGTTGTTCTCATCATAGTCCCGTACCGCGACAATGTCAACGCAGCTGAAGAAATTTGACAGGAATACTAGCGAAAACAACGTCAATCTGAACAGATAACCGGCATTTGTCGGATTGATGACAACTGAAGCAACACACTCATTGGGTGCATTCGCCGATGTATGATGTCGTACTGAAAGTCCGACCGATGATGCCATAAACTATCATACTGATTAAGCAAAAAAGGCCTCTGTGATATAATTAAATCAAACAGGAGGATTTTCAAATGGATAATCAGAGAGACTGGGTTGATGCTCTGGATGTATACAGCCAGTATTTCAACGCGCACTGCGTTGCCGACGGCTCGGAAAGAAAAGCCGCCATCGTCAAGCTGACGCTGATGAAAGACATTGAAGGAATTCAGGAATACCAGATCAGCGCCTCCTTCTTCCCCTTCAGGGATCCGGAGGATTTCCTGGTCGCCAATGACGTTCTGGTAAGCAAGACCGTATTGGCTGGCATTAAGAGGAGAAACCGCAAGAAGGAAGCGGAGATCATGAAGTCCTTCCGGGATGAGATCGATGCCATTCTGCCGGAACTTAAGGCAGACGCCGTCATCTACTGGGACCGGCCGCTGCTGGACGCCAGGTGGGGTTAGGATTCTGGGCACTGGGTTTTGACTACCGTATAGAGGTATACTATAATCGATTATAGAAAAGGAAGTTTTATAATATGGGAATTAATTTGTTATGGACGAGAGTCGATAACCGGCTCGTACACGGACAGGTTGGCTGTCAGTGGGTAGGCCAGGTAAAGCCGAATCTGATCGTCGTCGCTGACGACATGGCTGCCGAAGACAAGGTTCAGCAGTCGCTGATGAAGATGACCGCGGACATGTACAACGTCGGCATCCGCTTCTTTACTTTGCAGAAATGCGCTGATGTCATCAACAAGGCTTCACCGAGCCAGCACATCATGCTGGTGGTCAGAAATCTCCAGTCAGCCAGATTCCTGGTGGAAAACGGCGTTCCGATCGACAAGCTGAACCTGGGCAACATGCACTTCTCCGAAGGCAAGCATGTTTCCAAGGAACCGCACGTCTATCTGGGCGAGCAGGACAAGGCTGACATCGAAGCCATCAAGGCCAGGGGCATCCGGGTATTCATTCAGATCGCTCCGGGCGATACGCAGTACGATATGTAGGCACAGACTGTTCTATCTCAGAACAGCAAGA
>JAGAFL010000104.1:0-4593 GCA_017612595.1 Erysipelotrichaceae bacterium
TACGAAGTGTTGCTTTCTTCTGGTGGAGGCGAGGGGAATCGAACCCCTGTCCAAAACGTGTCCCACATTCAGACTTCTACAGTTTAGTCCGTCATGTTACATGCGGTTAGTGACGGACGGCCGTTACCGCATGGTTTCTCAATGATCTTCGGCTTTGCTTATTGAGAATCGCTGAGCCTATCCTATGTCTTTGACACCAATCCCTGACCCAGAGGAGTAACCAGGGTTGACGGCTGCGAGCCTTAATCGGCTAACTAAGCAGCAAATGATAATTGACTATTGCCAGTTATATTTAGTTTTTTGCCAGTAAGGTTGGCTCACCACTGCTATCCGAATCCAACAGCGCCCTGTCGAAACCAAGACGCCCCCATTCGCGAAGACATTATATCCAAACGGCTTTCAGCTGTCAACCGGTCCGGAAGAAAGAGAGCCGTTAAGCTCTCTGTCCTTATTTCAGTATTCCTCTTCGGTCAGTTCGTCGCTTCCGGTTTCGGCTTCGGCTTCCTCTTCCTCTTCTTCAACGTCTTCATCTTCATCATCGTCTTCGTTTTCCTCGAAGTCTTCTTCCCTTACTGCAACGTCGTTGTACTTGCAGTGGGACTTCAGATTCCAGACATTGTTTTCCAGGCTGGCAAACCGGCCGTCCAGAGACAGATTGGTGTAAAACTGAGATACCTTCTTGTTGGCAATGGCCTCGGTGTATCCCAGCTGTTCTCTGACGACAGCCCAGAGGTCCTTGAAAGTCATTCCTTCTTTTTGATTAAGCAGGCAGTTGTAAGCAACATCGATTGCTCTGATACTCATTCTATTCCGTTCATCTCCCGTTTATCTTCAGCAGTTAAGATTATACTATATCATCTAGCAATTGCAACCCCTTATTTTCAATATTGAAAAGTTGCTTTTTTCACAATGAAAAACGTCTGCCCGCAGGGGGCAGACGCTGAGTTTTCTGTTGATTTTTCGACTGGCTGTCAGTTTCCGAAAACGCCCTTGAGCCGCTTGATGAAGAAGTTGGCCAGCACGCCGGTCACCGCGATGGCATAGAAGGTTCCGATTCCGAAGCTGCCTTTCAGCAGTATGCCGGTCAGAAGGACGATGATGTCGATGATCCAGCGCACGATGCGGTAATCCCGGCCGAGCTTTTCCGACAGAGCGAGCACGAAGCCGTCATAGGGGTTTGAACCGGTCTCGCTCTGAGCGCCTACGCCGATTCCCAGGCCGACGAACAGATAGCCGACGACCATGCAGATCACCCGCAGCGGCAGGCCGCTGACCGGATGAACGATCAGACTGGCAGCCTTCAGACCCAGGGTGATCACAAACGGTGTCAGCAGGGTGTCCACGGAAACTCTGCGGCGGTCAACGGCCAGCAGGGCGACGATGAAGAGAGCGTTGGCAATCAGCGGCGTCAGCGACATGTCCACGTGGAGGCTGCGGGAAAGACCCTGCTCCAGAGTTGTCATTGAATCCGCCCCCAGGTCGCCGCCGACCACGAAGGCAATGCCCGTGCCGATCAGGAAGCTGCCCAGCGCCATGATCAGAAAGGCTCTAATTGTCCGGCTCACAGGCTGTAGCTCTCCCTGCGGATGGTCTCGTAGATCCTGGTAATGTCGTTGCGGTATCTGTCATCCGCCTGACTGAGGCGCCGGCGGAAGAGAACGTCATCGATCCTTAACCCGTCAAAGACCTCATTGAGCGTCTCGCTGAACTGCACGTCATCGGTGGTGTCGGAATAGACGCTGATCGAGGTGATGCTCCTTCTGAGCATGTCGACATAGATGACCAGGTGTCCGGCATCGTATGTATCGTTGAGGATCAGGGTATAGGGCCTGTCCGTCTGATAGATGTAGCGGAGCGAGCGGAAGCGGTCGGTCAGTTCCTCCAGATCCTCGGCAATGGAAAGCTGGTATACCGGGCCGTAACGGTCCGCCAGCGACTGCAGGATCTTCCTGGTCAGCATGTCCATGCTGATCAGCGGACTGACATCGGTGATGTTGCCCAGGCCGGTCTTGGCCTTTTCGTCCCTGACCAGCCGGGAACGTTTGGACTTGTCGGCGTCCCAGTAGATGGTGCCGGAATGCTGGCAGCGCTCGCCGACGTTGACGAAGCAGCTGTCGGTTATCCGGCTGGTACCCATCATGATCTCGTTATCGCTGTCCAGGTAGATGGAAAGACCGAGCTGGCTGAGGGCCTGATAGATGACGTTGATCTGATTGACCACGTTGTAATTGTTCTGATAGACCATGAAGGAGAAGTTCAGACAGCCCAGATCGCTGTAGACGATCCGGTCCGGGTTTTCCTTCCTGGCCAGATAAGTATGCTCCATTTCAAAGGAATTGACATTCAGACCGATGTAGGCGTTCTGCT
Source organism: Erysipelotrichaceae bacterium (assembly GCA_017612595.1). Taxonomy (GTDB): domain Bacteria; phylum Bacillota_I; class Bacilli_A; order Erysipelotrichales; family Erysipelotrichaceae; genus UBA1783. The sequence continues at coordinate 2,368 of JAGAFL010000104.1, forward strand.
GGTTGCCGATGGTCACCGTGTCGATGTTCTTCCACAGCATCAGGATCATGCTGTTGTCGGGAATGTGCTCAAACAGATATCTCTGCAGCGCCTGGTTGTGATAGGGGTTGATGCTGTCGCTTTGGACAAAATAGACTTTTTCTACCATGGTCATACTCCTTTGGGATAGAACACCAGCGATTCATCGCTCTCACTGTTATAACAGATCGCGGAAACGATCCGGCTGATATGGGAAAGCTCATCAATGTTTCCCCGTTCATCAAGCATCCAGATGCCGTGGCTCTGGCGGTCGGAATAAGGTTCGTAGGGATTCTGGACCAGCCGGTCGGTATGAAGATAGTATTTCTCGTCATAGCCGGCAGCCAGGACCCGCTTTCTGATCTGCTCATACTCGTCCGCGGGAGCGGAAGCGAACAGGTCGCGGTTGAGGGCTCTTCTGGCCAGATCAGCCAGAATGGGATCGGAGGATTTTTCCATCAGCTGGAAGGAATACAGACAGGTGGCATCATCCAGGCAGCAGTATTCTTCATTGCTCAGAACCGGTTTGGTTAATAATGCTCTGTACATCGGGTATTCGTCCAGAACCGCCGGATCGCTTTCGCAGAGATCCAGCAGCCGCTTAAACAGACGGGAAAGCAGCGCTTCATGGCTGCGTGATACCGGATGATAGTAGACCTGCCAGTACATGTGGTAGCGGGCCATGATGTAATCCTCAATGGTGTGCATGCCGCTGACCTTGATGACCAGCCGGTCGCCGGCCACTCTCATGGTCCTCAGGATCCTTTCCAGATCGAATTCGCCGTACTTTGTCCCGGTGAAATAGCTGTCTCTGAGCAGGTAATCCATCCGGTCAGCATCCAGCTGCGAACTGATCAGCTGACAGAGAATGGGATTGGGGTGCGTGCCGGCAATGACGCTGGCGACATCGCGGGGCAGATTCTCATCGTATTCCTTCATAATGCGGCTGACTTCACTGTCCGAGGTGATGATCTGAACGGAGTATTCCTCATGCTTTCTCTTCATGATGGCTTCAAAGGAGTGCGAGAAGGGAGCGTGACCGATGTCGTGAAGAAGACCGGCCAGCATGGCCGTGATCTTTTCATATTCGCTGAGGCTGTTTCTGAGGTCCTTGACCTCGCTGACCATCCGCCTGACGATCTCGTAGACGCCCAGGGAATGGGCAAAGCGGCTGTGCTCGCCGCAATGGTAGACCATTGAGGTACTGCCCAGCTGATTGATCCTTCTGAGTCTCTGGAACTCGCGGCTGGCCATGCAGCGCCAGATGACTTCTTCGCTGACGCGTACGTAACCGTGAACAGGATCGCGCAGAACCTTTTCTTCTGAAAGCTTATTCATTCGGATTCCACCTTTTCAGTATCTTTATTCTAACATAATTGCCCTGACATTATTATTCTTTGCCGAAAGAAAGACAGCTTCCTGCTGTCTTTCGCTTTCTCTAACTCTTGAAGATGTTGTAGACGTCGGAGATCGGCTTGCTTTCAGCGATGGCCTCAATGCTCTTGGCCAGCAGTACGCCTACTGACAGGATCACCAGATTGGGAACGTCCTTGAGTTCTTCCGGCGTTCTTTCGATGGTGTTGGTGACGACGAACTCCTTGACGCCGCTGGTAGCGATGCGCTCAATGGCGCCGTTGGAGAAGACGCCGTGAACGGCTGCGCAGTAAATGTCCTTGGCACCGTTGTCCTTCAGCATCTTGATGCATCCCAGCAGCGAGCCGCCGGTATCGACCAGGTCGTCAACGATGATGCAGTTCTTGTCCCTGACATCACCGATCAGGTTCATGGCCTCGGCCACGTTGGGCTTGCTTCTCCGCTTGTCGACGATGGCGATGGTGGAATCGTCAATGCCGTCAGCCATCTTTCTGGCCCGGGTAACGCCGCCGTGGTCCGGTGAGACGACGACGACTTCGCCCATCCTCTTCTTGCGGAAATACTGGGCCAGCAGGTCCATGGCCGTCAGGTTGTCGGACGGGATCTTGAAGAAGCCCTGAATCTGGGAAGCGTGCAGGTCAACGGCGACCACGCGGTCAGCGCCGGCTGCCTGCAGCAGGTCGGCGACCAGACGGGCAGTGATCGGCTGTCTGGGCTTGGCCTTGCGGTCCTGTCTGGCATAGCCGAAATACGGGATCACCGCGGTGATGCGTCCCGCGCTGGCGCGCTTCATGGCGTCGATCATGACGAGCAGTTCCATAAGGTTGTCATTGA
>JAGAFL010000009.1:0-15007 GCA_017612595.1 Erysipelotrichaceae bacterium
CCTTTACCAGCTGGCCTTTCTGACGCCCGGGATTTCGCCCTGGTAGGCTAATTCACGGAAGCAGATACGGCATAATTTGTATTTTCTTAAGACTGAGTGAGGTCTTCCGCATCTTTCGCACCTGGTGTACTCCCGGCAGGAGAACTTCGGTGTTCTGTTTGCCTTAATGATCATTGACTTCTTTGCCATAATTCTTTAGACCTCCTACTTGGCGAAGGGCATGCCGCAGGCTTCCAGCAGGGCATATGCCTCTTCATTTGTATTGGCTGTGGTTACGATGACGATGTCCATGCCTCTGACGATGGCGACCTTGTCATAGTTGACTTCGGGGAAGATCAGCTGTTCCTTGACGCCCAGAGTATAGTTGCCTCTGCCGTCAAAGGCGGTCTTGCTGACGCCGCGGAAGTCTCTGACGCGCGGCAGGGCAATGTTGACCAGCTTGTCGAAGAAGTCATACATTCTCTCGCCTCTCAGGGTGACCTTGCAGCCGATCTGCATGCCTTCTCTGAGCTTGAAGTTGGCGATGGACTTCTTGGCCTTGGTGATGACCGGCTTCTGACCGGTAATGGTCGTCAGTTCCTCGACGGCCTCTTCCAGGGCCTTGGGATTGGCGATGGCATCGCCGACACCCATGTTGACCACGATCTTGACCAGCTTCGGACACTGCATGATGGAAGTGTAGTTGAACTTGTCAGTCAGCTGCTTGACGATCTCGTCGTTGTATCTTTTCTGTAAACGGTTCATCTTACTCCTCCTTATTTCTTGGCATCCTTGATCTTGTTGCCGGTCTTCTTGTTGATTCTGACCTTTTCCTTGCCTTCAAAGACGAATCCGACTCTGCCGGCCTTCTTGGCCTTGCTGTCGTAGGCCATGACGTTGGAAATGTCGATAGGAGCTTCCTGGCTCTGAATGCCGCCTTCGGGGTTGGCCTGGGAAGGCTTGACATGCTTCTTGAGGATGTTGACGCCTTCGACGACTACCTTGTGAGTGTCCGGATAAACGGCTAACACTTCACCGGTAATGCCCTTGTCCTTGCCGGCAATGACCTGAACTTTATCACCTTTTTTAATCTTCATATAAAGTTCCTCCTATAATACTTCACTGGCGAGTGAAGCGATCTTGGTGTACTCGGCTTCCCTTACTTCACGGGCGACCGGTCCGAAGATACGCGTACCGACCGGTGACTTGTCATCCTTGATGATGACGGCGGCGTTGTCGTCAAATCTGATGTAGGTTCCGTTCTCTCTTCTTACCGGGTAGGTAGTTCTGACGATGACGGCCTTGACGACGTCGCTCTTGTGGACGGTTCCGTTAGGGGTAGCTGACTTGACAGTGCAGACTACGACATCACCGACGGAGCTTGATCTCCTGCGGCTTCCGCCTAAGCAGCGGATGACCAGCAGTTCCTTGGCGCCGGTATTGTCGGCAACTTTCAATCTTGACTCATTCTGGATCATCTAAGTTACCTCCTTACGCGATATTGGCCTTCTCAACGATCTTGATTAAGCGGAAACGCTTCAGCGCTGATAAAGGTCTGGTCTCCATGATTTCGACGACATCACCCAGCTGGGCTTCGTTGTTCTCATCATGAGCATAGAATTTCTTGGTGTACTTGACGCGCTTGCCATAGATGGAGTGTCTTCTGGAAGTTCCAGTCTCGACTACGATCGTCTTGTCCATCTTGGTAGATACGACGGTTCCTCTGTAAACCTTGCGATTTGCTCTTTCTTCCATATTCACATCTCCTTTTAAGCCTTGTTCAGACGCTCGGTCTGGACAGTCTTGATGCGCGCAATCGTCTTGCGGATTTCTCTGATGCGGGCAGGATTCTCCAGCACGCCGGTAGCCTGCTTGAAGCGAAGGTCAAACAGTTCTTCCTTCAGGGTATCGATCTGCTTCAGTAATTCAGCATCGCTCAGATCGCGGATTTCCTTCATTCTTTCCATAACTATTTAGCCTCCTGTCCTCTCTTGACGAAGCGGGTCTTGATCGGCAGCTTGTGAGAGGCCAGACGCAGTGCTTCTCTGGCGATCTCTTCACTGACTTCACCGACTTCGAATAATACTCTGCCAGCCTGGACAACAGCTACCCAGCCATCCGGAGCGCCCTTACCGGAGCCCATACGGACTTCCAGAGGCTTCTTGGTCTTGGCCATGTGCGGGAAGATCTTGATCCAGACCTTACCATCACGCTTCATGTAACGGGTCATGGCAACACGGGCTGCCTCGATCTGATGATTGGTGATGTAGGCACCTTCCTCAGCTACCAGGCCGTATTCGCCGAATGCGACTTCTCTGCCGGCCTTGGTCTTGCCTTCATAGGATACTCTGTGAGGTCTTCTGTACTTAGTTCTCTTAGGCACTAACATTCTCAGTTACCTCCTTCTTCTCTGCCGGAGCAGCTTCCTGCTTCGGAGCAGCGGCGTCTCTTCTCGGATAAGCGGGGCGCTCGCCGCGGTTATTGTTGTTTCTTCTGCGGTCGTTTCTCGGAGCGGAGAACTTCGGAGCTTCCGGTTCCTTGACCATTTCGCCCTTCAGGACTTCACCGCGGCAGATCCAGACCTTGACGCCTAAGACGCCATAGGTGGTCTTTGCCTTCTCGACGGCAAAGTCGATGTCGGCTCTGATGGTATGCAGAGGAACGACGCCTTCGGAATAGCCTTCGCTTCTGGCAATGTCGGCACCGCCGAGTCTTCCGCCGACGGAGGTCTTGATGCCCTTGGCACCGGATCTCATGGTCTTCTGGATGGCTCTCTTCTGAGCGGTACGGAAGGAAGCTCTGGCTTCCAGCTGATCGGCGATCTGTCTGGCAACGATGTGGGCGTCCAGATCGGGGTTGGCGATCTCAACGACCTTGATGTTGACCTTCTTGCCGGCGGTCAGCTTGACGAGATACTTCTTGATTTCTTCAACAGTCTCGCCGTTGGTGCCGATGATGGCACCGGGTCTGGCAGTTCTGATGATGATTTCAACATCGGAAGTGCCCTTTCTTTCGATCTCGATGCGGCTTACAGCGGCATCCTTAAGCTTGGCGAACAGGTACTTACGGATCTTGATGTCTTCCTGCAGCAGATCGCCGTATTCCTTTTCAGCGAACCATCTGGATTCCCAATCACGGATGACACCAACACGCATTCCTACTGGTGATACTTTCTGACCCATAACTTTCCTCCTATTCCCTCTCGTCAACCACAACGGTGATGTGGCTTGAACGCTTTAAGATCTGTGATGCTGAACCCTTGGCTCTGGGCATCCAGCGCTTCAGGGTCCGGGCCTCGTCGGCCCAGCAGGCCTTGACATACAGCTTGTCTTCGACCTGGTTGTGGTTATTGGTTGCGTTGGCAGCAGCGGAATTCAGAACCTTCGCTACTGCGTCTGAAGCCGCCCGCGGGGTGAACTTCAGGATGGCCTTGGCTTCCTTGAGATCCTTTCCTCTGATCAGATCCAGGACCAGTCTGACTTTCCTCGGAGTCAAACGAACGTTTTTAGCAGTTGCTTTTACTTCCATTGTTTTTCTCCTTCCTATCTGGCCTTCTTGTCTTCCTCGGTGTGTCCGCCGAACTTTCTGGTCGGAACGAATTCGCCGAGCTTGTGGCCGACCATGTCTTCAGTGACATAGACGGGCACGTGTTCCTTGCCGTTGTAGACGGCGAAGGTGTGCTCCAGGAAAGACGGATAGATAACTGAACGTCTTGACCAGGTCTTAATAACTTCTTTCTTGCCGCTCTTGTTCATGTCGTCGACCTTCTTTAACAGGTAGGCATCACAGAACGGACCCTTCTTAATACTGCGACTCATTTATTCTTCCTCCCTTCCTACTTGGCATTGCGTCTTCTCACAATGTACTGATTGGACTTGTTCTTCTTCTTGCGGGTCTTGACGCCCATGGCTTTCTTGCCCCACGGGGTCATAGGTGACTTGCGTCCGATCGGGGTACGGCCCTCGCCGCCGCCGTGCGGGTGGTCAACCGGGTTCATGGCTGAGCCACGGACCGTCGGGCGAACGCCCATCCAGCGGGTTCTGCCGGCCTTGCCGACATTGACCAGGCTGTGGTCACCGTTGCCGACGACACCGATGGTGGCGCGGCAGACGCCTAAGATCTTTCTTACTTCACCTGATGATAATCTGATCAGGGTGTACTTGCCTTCAGAGCCCAGGATCTGAGCGCTGCAGCCGGCGCTTCTGGCGAGCTGGCCGCCCTTGCCGGGCTTCAGCTCAACGTTGTGTACCAGAGTACCGTCAGGCATGTTCTTCAGCTGGCAGCAGTTGCCAACCTTGATGTCGCTGCTCTCACCGGAGATGACCTTGGCACCGACGGCCAGGGCCTCGGGAGCCAGGATGTATCTCTTCTCGCCGTCGGCGTAGTTGAGCAGAGCGATGTTGGCGCTTCTGTTGGGATCGTATTCGATCGTCGCGACAGTAGCGGGGATGTTATCCTTGTTTCTCTTGAAGTCGATGATGCGGTAGGCCTGCTTGTGTCCGCCACCCTGATGTCTGGTGGTGATGCGGCCCAGGTTGTTACGTCCGCCGTTGGACTTCTTAGGAGCTAATAATGAACGTTCAGGCTTCTTGGCTGTCAGGACAGCTGCGTAGTCGATCGTCGTCATGCCTCTGCGACCAGGGGTCGTAGGCTTATACTTCTTAATTGCCACTTAATTCTCCTCCTTACGCAATTATCCGGAAATAGCGTGTTCTTCCGATATTTTATTTTTTCTTATTCCTTGTCGTACATGTCGATGCTGTAACCCTCGGCCAGCTTGACGATGGCCTTGCGGTAACCGTGGGCGACGCCCTTGTAGCGGCCCAGTCTCTTTGCCTTGTCGGCGGTATTGACGATGTTGACCTTTTCGACCTTGACGTTGAAGATCTCTTCAACGGCCTGACGGACTTCCGTCTTGTTGGAGCCCTTGGCAACTTCGAAGGTTACCTTGTTGTCGGCTTCCTGGGAAGCCATGGATTTTTCCGTCACGATCGGGCGGATGATGATGTCGCGTGCTGCCATTACTTTAAGCCCTCCTGAATCTTGTTGACGGCTGCTTCAGTGCAGACCAGTGTGTAGGTGTTGGCAAGTTCCAGACAGCTGACGCTGTTGGCAAACTCGAAGTTTGCGTCCTGCAGGTTTCTCATGCTCAGCCAGGCGTTTTCCCAGTCCTCATCCTCATCGAAGACGAACAGGACTTTTCTGTCGACACCCAGATCCTTCATGACCTGAGTGAAGGCCTTGGTCTTGATTTCCTCAAATTCGAACTTGTCGACGACCTTGAGCGTACCAGCGGCTGCGAAGGTTGACAGATATGAGCGTAATGCCAGTCTGGCGACCTTGCGGTTGATGTGGTATCTGTAGCTTCTCGGGGTAGGTCCGAAGACGATGCCGCCGCCTCTGAACTGCGGAGCTCTGATGGAGCCCTGTCTGGCGCGGCCGGTGCCCTTCTGACGGTACGGCTTCTTGCCGCCGCCGGAGACTTCGCTGCGGCCCTTGGTGTCATGAGTGCCCTGTCTCAGGGAAGCCTGCTGCATGACGACTGCATCGAACATGGCCTGCTGATTCGGCTCAACACCCCAGACAGCTTCATTTAACTTGATGTCGTGTAACTTTTCACCCTTCTGGTTAGTTACGGAAACTTTCAATGTCATATGTTAGGCCTCCTCTTTTAATTCGTAGCTCAGCAGATCTGCCGGTTCTACGTGCTTGACTGGCTTAACTGTGGTCTTGACAACGACGACGCCCTTTCTCGGACCCGGTACGTTGCCCTTGATCAGCAAGCAGTTGTGTTCCATGTCAACCTTGACGATTTCCAGATTCTGGTTGGTCGTGGTGTAGACGCCTTCGTGACCGGCCATCATCTTGCCCTTGTTGACAACGCCGTTGTTACGGCCGATGGTAGCGAATGAACCCGGAGTTCTGTGAACCGGACCGGTACCGTGGGTGGCCAGCAGCATGTGCTGGTTGTTGCGGTAAATGGCGCCCATGTAGCCCTTACCACGGCTGATGCCCTGAACGTCGACCATGTCGCCGGCGGCGAACAGATCGGCAGTGACGGTAGCGCCGACTTCCAGATCAGCCATCTCATCGCTCTTTACCTCGCGGTAGAATCTCTTGGGAGCGGTATTGGCCTTGGCGGCATGTCCCTTGTTGGCCTTGGTGGCTTTCTGTTCCTTCAGATCCTCCATGCCAAGCTGTAAGGCGGCATAGCCATCCTTATCGACTGTCTTCTTCTGAGTAACGATGTTCGGAGTTACTTCTACAACAGTCACCGGAATAAGTGTCCCATCATTAGTGAAGACCTGGGTCATCCCAAGCTTTCTTCCCATTAAACCCTTCATGATGTCATCTCCTCCTATAACTTGATGGTGATATCAACGCCGCTGGGCAGTTCCAGTCCGGTCAGAGCCGTAATGGTTTCGGTAGTGGCGCCGATGATTTCGATCAGTCTCTTGTGAGTTCTGATTTCGAACTGCTCACGGGAATCCTTGTACTTGTGAGTAGCTCTGATGACCGTGACGACCTGCTTTTCAGTCGGCAGCGGTACGGGTCCTACGACCTTCTTGGCACCGTGGTTCATGGCTGCTTCAACGATCTTGGCCGTTGCGGCATCCAGTGAACGGTGTTCATAAGCCTTCAGACGAATTCTAACTGTGTTTTTTGCCATGGATATTCCTCCTTAATTTGCGTATCTATTCCATGATAGACTCCCGTTCGGCGCGAATTCCCCGGCTACACACCATGACAACGAATTCTAGTGTGCCGGCAACCTCGCACGTCCATACGGTCGCAACAATAATTATATACAAAAAAAGATGTGGATTGCAACATCTTTTTGCACTTTCTGAACATTTTTCCGGAAAGACCTTTTCAGCGGTTTTCCGCTTCCGAAGTCTATTATATTCAATTATCTTCCCGTGTAAAGACGGAAATTGAGAAAAACCGGTTCCGGGCATCAGAAAGACGGGATTGCCTCATTTATGATAGAATAATGACAGAAAACAGCATGGAGGTAAGCATCATGAAAAAAGTCGTTCCCGGCACCGGCGGGGAAGTCTATCACCCGCTGAGCGAGAGAACCGGCGAGGTGTCCGTCGTCTACTTTACCCGCGACCTTTCCCCGGAAGGTCTGATCAAGGCCTATGAAAAGGTCAGCGGAAGAATTGCCGGCAAGACCGCCGTCAAGGTCCATACCGGCGAACAGAACGGTCCCAACATCATCCCCAGAGAGTGGGTCAGAGAGCTGATGGCCAAAGACCTGCCCGAGGCGACCATCGTGGAGACCAATACCTATTACGACGGTGACCGCTATACAACTCCGCAGCACCGCAAGACCCTGGAGGTCAACGGCTGGACCTTTGCCCCGGTCGACATCATGGACGAAAAGGGCACTGCTCTGCTTCCCGTCAGGGGCGGCAAGTGGTTTACCGAAATGTCAGTGGGCAAGAGCATGCCCTCCTATGAATCGCTGGTGACCCTCACCCATTTCAAGGGCCACGTTCAGGGCGGCTTCGGCGGTTCCAACAAGAACCTCGGCATCGGCTGCGCGGACGGACGCATCGGCAAGAAGTGGATCCATTCCCGCGGCAATACCCCGATGGGCAAGTGGGCGATCCGCAACGAGGAACTGATGGAGAAGATCACCGAATCGACCAAGGCGACCATCGACCATTTCGGCGAGCACGTCGCCTATGTCAACGTCATGCGCAACATGTCGGTATCCTGCGACTGCGAAGGGCTGGCGGCTGAGCCGGTAGTCACCCCCAACGTCGGCATCCTTTCTTCCACCGACATCCTGGCCATTGACTCAGCCTGCGTCGACATCATCTTTGCGATGAGCGAAGATCAGCATCACGACATGGTCGAGCGCATCACCTCCCGCCACGGCCTGCGTCAGCTGTCCTGCATGAAGGAGATGGGCATGGGCAATGACCGCTACGTCCTGATCGATCTGGACAATGACGAAAGGGAAATGAGCGTCCAGGATGCCGTCAGGGACCTGAAGCCGTTTGAAGGTTAGAAACAGAATTAAAGACTGACCGCTTGTCAGTCTTTTCTGTGCGCCGTTTGCCTGAAAAGGCCGGGCTTATTATAATAATGTAAAGGGGGTAAGCAGCATGTCATTCGGTGATCTGCTCAGGGAAAGACAGCTGTCGGTTTCGGCGCTTTCCCGCATCAGCAACGTTTCCGCCGCGCTGATCAGCGACCTCAGCCGGGGTCAGACCTCGCTGTTTGAAGTCAGCGGTCAGGACCTCTACGGCCTTTCCCAGGCTCTGGGAATGACCATCGAACAGCTGCTGCAGTGCGAAAGGCTGCTGCGTCCCCGCTTCGAGAATTTCAAGAAGGACTGCAAGAAGCGCCTAAGGGTGCTGGGCGATCACGACTTCATCACCGACGTCATCGAAAGTCAGGACATCAACTTCTTCTTCAGCCACAAGTGGTACCCGGAGGCTTTCTACCTGCTGGCTCTGCTGGATCTGGTGTGTCAGCGCAACGGCGTGCTGCTCTACCCGGACTATAAGGACCTGCGCACCATGCGGCTGTCGCAGACCATCTACCCCGACGAGGTGGTCATCCTGGCCAGTTCGGTCAGTTCCGAGAGACCCCTGCAGGAAGCCCTGAAACATGCCATGCCTCAGTTTCTGCGCTACAACATCGTGGAGACCGACATCAGCGAATGATCAACAGAGCCACGGTCAGCCGTGGCTTTGCTTTGCCTTAGAAAAACCGGAACTCAGGTTCCGGTCATTTTCACTTGCTTACCTTGGCGTATTCGATCAGTTCCGAATAGGTGTCCACGGTCAGGTAATAGGTGCCCCGGCCGCTGGTCACGATCACGTATTCATACAGATAGTAGCTGCGGGTCAGCGGGATGGTGACGACCGTCTTGCGCTTGGAACTGGAGATCTCCACCTGATTGGAAAGCAGGCCCAGATCGCTGCGGACGAATTCCATGACCTGGCTGTCAGCCTCGTTGCGGGTAACGTGCATGTTTTCCTTGGCGTAGTTGTTTACCGCAATGTAGCCGTAGGCGCCGATGCCGGCCAGGATCAGCAGGATCACAAACAGCTTGATGAAGAAGCGCTTGACTCTCCGGCCGAAGCTGACGTGCTTGTCATCCTTCAGTCTGGTCTTGGCCACGCTGCGGGCCTGACGGACCGTCTCTTCGACGTACTGCACCTCTTCGGCGCTGGCCGTATCGTTATTGTACTTCTTGACTATTTCATTGAAATCCATGGGCGGACCTCCTTATCTCTAGAATACAAAGTCGCCATCTTCAAAGACGGTAACTTCGCTGCCGTCTTCCCGGATGCCGGTAACGCGCATGTCGGCAGTGCCGAACATGAAGTCGACGTGATTCATCGAATCGTTGCCGCCGGCCTCGTAGATCTCCTGCTCGCTCATGTTCTCACCGTTCTTGATGTTCTCGCTGTAGCACTTTCCCAAGGCCAGGTGGCAGGAAGCGTTCTCGTCGAACAGGGTGTTGTAGAACAGAATGTTCATCAAGGAGATCGGGGAATGGTAGCTGATCAGGGCTACCTCGCCCAGATGGCGGGATCCCTCATCGCTGTTGAGCAGATCGGTAAGGGTGGCTTCTTCCTTCTCAGCCCCGTGTCTTTCGACCCGGCCGTCCCTGAACTCGAACCAGAAATCCTCGATGACCTTGCCGCCATAGCTCAAGGGCTTGCTGGCGACGACCTTGCCGTCAACCCGACGGCGGTCAGGCATGCAGAAGACCTCTTCGGTAGGCATGTTGGGATTGAATTCCACGCCCTTGGTGCTGTCGCAGCTGCCGCCGGCCCAGTTATGATTTCTGACCAGACCGACATACAGGTCGGTACCGTTGCCGCTGACGAAGTGCAGCTTATCGAAATTGAACTCATTGAGTCTGGCGCTGCGGCTGGCCAGGGAGGCATTGTGAGCCTTCCATTCAGCTACCGGATCGTTGTCCGCGCTGATCCTGACGGACTTCAGGATGGCTTCGGTCAGTTTGTCCATGGCCTGCTCATCATCCAGATTGGGGAAGACCTTGCGGGCCCAGGGAAGGGAAGGCAGGGCGACGATGCACCACTGACCGTGGTTGTTCATCGTATATTCCCTTAACGGCTTCATCTTGGTCATGGCCGCGATCTGAACGGCTTTTACCTTTTCCGGATCGGCGTCCTTCAGCAGTCCCGGAGTCTTGGAATGGATGTGCAGGAAGCAGCAGCCCTTATTCTGGACATATTCCCGCTTGTCGTAGGCCCACTGGGGCACTTCCGCCAGCACTTCGGTGGCGACATAGTCATAGCTCATCTTGCTGACGTTTTCGTCAGACCATTCCACGATGACCTCGCCGGCGCCGGCCTTGTAGGCTTCTTCAGTGCATAGCTCGGCAAAGCGGTGATCGCGCACGTCGGAGTTGATGACCAATAGCTGGCCCGGCTGAACGTTGACGCCGGAGCAGACCGCCAGTCTGGCGTATTTTCTTAACAGTTCCTCACTGATCATTCTTCCGTCACCTCCGCAAAGCGCATGGTGTTGGTATTGCCGTGACCGGCATGCCAGCCGGCCGTGATGATGTAGGTCGATCCTACCGGCAGATGCATCTGCCTGGCGACCTGCTGAGCGGTGATGTCATAGAGGTCGGAGTCAATGATGTTGGGCGCGTAGCAGGGGTAGACGTTGGAGTACAGGCTCATCTTCCGGCAGGTTGACAGCGAGTTGGTAGCGGCGATGATCGGGGCTACCGGCTTGTACTTCATCAGACGCTTCGGCGTTCCGCCGGTCTCGGTGAAGGCCATGATGGCGGAAACGTTTTCCATGGTCAGACAGCTCTCAGCCACGGAGATGCCGATGGCATCGGACATGCTCCTGGTCGAATCGTCGATGGCCTTGTCCAGGTAGCGGCGGTAGTTGTACTCTTCCTCGCATTCCTGAGCGATCATGGCCATCGTCTGAACGGCTTCCACCGGGTATTCGCCCGAGGCGGTCTCCGCCGACAGCATGATGCAGTCGGTGCCGTCGAAGACGGCGTTGGCGACGTCGGAAGCCTCGGCTCTGGTCGGCCTGGGGTTGGAGACCATGCTCTCCAGCATGTGGGTAGCGGTGATGACCGGCTTGCCCATCTTGTTGGCGACGTTGATGATCCGCTTCTGGTACAGCGGTACCAGCTGCAGGGAGACTTCTACGCCCAGATCGCCTCTGGCGACCATGACGCCGTCAGCGACCTGCAGGATGGCTTCCAGGTTGTCGTAGCCTTCCTGGTTCTCGATCTTGGCGATGATCTCGATCTCGTCGTGTCCTTCCTCATGAAGGATCTTTCTTATGGCCTTGACATCGGCCGGCCTCCTGACGAAGGAAGCGGCGATGAAGTCGACGTTGTTCTGGGCACCGAAGCGGATGTCGGCGTCGTCCTTTTCGGAGACAAACGGCATGGAAAGCTTGACGTTGGGGACGTTGACGCCCTTTCTGGTCATGATCGGTCCGGAGTTGTAGACTTCGGCGGTGAAGCCCTCAGCGTCCACGTCCAGGACGGTCAGGGTCAGCTTGCCGTCATTGATCAAAATCCGGTTGCCGGCGGAAATGTCATCATAGAGTTCCGGGCAGTTGATGTGGAAGCGCTCATGGTTGCCCACGACATCTTCCCTGACGACTCTGACCTTGTCGCCCTTGACGAAATCGACGCGGTCGTTCTCCATCTTGCCCGTCCGGATCTCCGGTCCCTTGGTGTCCAGCATGACGCCGATGTGCCAGCCATACTTGGCATTGAGCTTCTTGACCAGCTTGATCTTCTTCAGATGGTCCTCATGGGTGCCGTGGGAGAAATTCAGCCTGGCCATGTTCATGCCGGCCTCGGCCAGCTTGGTCATCATTTCCTCGTTATCGGACGCCGGTCCGATGGTGCAGATTATCTTTGTTCTTCTCATGTGAATACCCCTTCCTTATGACAGCCTTTCAACTACGTCGTAGAGATCGGGCTTGACGCTCTTGGGATTGTCAAGCGCCTCGATGATGTCGGTAGCGACGATCTCGTCTTTGATCAAACCGACACACAGGCCGCCCTTGTCTTCGGCCAGCAGTTCGACGGCCTTGTCGCCGATCCTGGTAGCCAATAGACGGTCCTCGGGAACCGGTGAGCCGCCGCGCTGGATGTGTCCCAGGATGGTGGCGCGGCCGGCGAAGGAAGTCAGATCGGAGATCTTCTGGGCCAGCTGATGGACATCGACCAGCTTCTCGCTGACGATGACCAGGGCATGGCGGCCCTTCTTCACCTGATCCAGATGGACCAGTTCAGCCAGAACCTTGGCCTCGTCATAGCCCTTTTCGGGGGTGATGACGATCTCAGCGCCGGTGCACAGTCCGCTGTAGAGAGCCAAATCGCCGCAATGGTTGCCCATGACCTCCACGACCGAACAGCGGTGATGGGAAGCCGAGGTATCTCTGAGCTTGTCCACGCATTCCACGATGGTGTTAAGAGCCGTGTGGAAGCCGATGGTATATTCCGTTCCCGGGCAGTCGTTGTCGATGGTGCCGGGAAGGCCGATGCAGTTGATGCCCTTCTTGGTCAGGGAATAGGCGCCGCGGTAGGTGCCGTCGCCGCCGATGGCGACCAGCGAGTCAATGCCGACCCGGCTCAGCTGCTTGATGGCGATCTCCTGAACCGCATCCTCGCGGAATTCCGGCATTCTGGCCGTGCCCAGGAAGGTGCCGCCGCGGAACATGATGTCGGAAACGCTGCTTCTGTCCAGCTTGACGAAATTGCCGCTGACCAGACCCTTATAGCCGTCATAGATGCCATAAACTTCCATTCCTCTGGCCAGGGCGCTCCTGGTGACCGCTCTGATGGCGGCGTTCATGCCGGGGGCGTCGCCGCCGCTGGTAAGTACTCCAATACACTTTGTCATAGTTACAGCCTTCTTCCTAGTTTCCGGCGGGATTCACCCGCAACCTCTATTACAGAACTCAGGGTTCTGATCCTTTCAATTATCCTCATGGCCTTGATCTCATCCTCCGATGAGGAAGAACTCATCAGCCGCTTCTTCAGATCCTCAAGCGAGGAGTTGCTGGTGAAGACGGTCTGTTTGTCATGCTCCATGCGGTAGTCCAGCACCGTGAAGAGAATGTCGTCACGGATCCATTCCGTCATCTTCTCGGCGCCGATGTCATCCAGCACCAGCAGGTCCGCCCGGCGCATCCGGCTCAGGCGGGAGGCGACATAGTCCTCTTCCTGGATGTTGTTGCGCAGATCGCTGGCCAGCTTCGGCATGTTGACGAAGGCCACGCTGCGGCCCTTCTTGGCCAGCTGGTTGGCCATGCAGGCGGCCAGGTAGGTCTTGCCGACCCCCAGTCCCCCGTGGAAGTACAGTCCCCGCCGGCTTTCCTTGGCCAGCAGTTCCCTGACCACTGCGACCACATCCCGGTAAGCCTTGGGTTCGTTGGTCAGATCGATCCGGTCAATGTCGTATTCCAGGGCCTTCTCATCAAGGTCGCACAGCAGGTAGTTTTTCCGGTGCTCGGTCTTCTGCTGCTTTGCCGCCAGATAGCGGCAGGGCTTGAGGACCGGGTTCAGGGACGGCGACAGCTCCAGACCGTAGCCTTTCATCGGCCGGTTACAGCTGTCCAGTCCCGGGCAGTTTTCGCAGACATGCTTCTGAGCAAGCCAGTCGCTTACCTCGATGCCCTTGAACTGCAGGTCTTCCGCCTTCAGTCCCTTTTCCGCCAGCATCTTCAGAACTTCCTGGTTGGTGCTCAGTCCTTCGGCGATCTTCAGAGACGAGTCCGAGCGGGCAAATCCCAGTTTTTCCATGCTGTTATTTCTGTCCATCTCATTTCTCCTCTCCGAAGAGTTCTCTTCTCAGTTCGTTTATGTCCTGTTCGCTGACCTCCATGGCGCTGGCGCTGAAGACCGGCTTGCTCTTGCCGGATCTGGCCGGCTGGCTGCTGGCGCTCAAAGCGGCCTGCGCCTTGGCGGCAGTATCGATGCCCTGACGCATGAAGGTGGCGCCGATTTTATCAACGTAAGAACGGTCCAGGCGGTTGTTGGTATTGTTCAGGACGTAATCTATCAGTACGTTAATGACCTGACGGTCAAGGTGATACTCCACCATCAGGTTTTCCAGCATCTTCTTGTCAGCCTGGGAAACGGCGGCACCCTGACGGTTGTACAGGTAAGCCACCGGGCTGACGTCAAATTCGTTTTTCCCGGGAACATAGTCTGCTTCCCGGCAGGCCAGACATTTCTTCCTCAGCTGTTCCAGATCAAGCGTATCCGTCTTGTGGTCAACGCTGCGGCCGACCAGTTCCCGCATCTTTTCCGGGGTGATCGCGAAGACCGTGGCCAGCCGGCCGATGGCCTCCATGTTATCCCGGGTCCTTAAGGACATCGGCAGGATCAGCGCCGAAGTCTCCCGCAGGAAGCGCCCGTAGTCAAAGTCGATGTCCACATCGCCGATGACATTGGCAGCCTGTAGTTTCTGATAGCGGTCTTCGTCATGCTGATTCCAGACGCTCATGACCGAGGGGTCAAAACTGTGGGAAATGTCCTGATAGTCCGTCCGCTGGACGACAGCGGGCAGATAGGTGCGCCGGCTGACTTCAAATTCCTTCTCCCCGACGCTGTTGAGATACTGCCGGCTGTAGACTTCGTGATTCAGGAAATCCCGCACCGACAGCGGTGAGCGCACCAGGAAAAGGTATTCGTCTTCTCTTCTGTAGGTCTTCAGCAGTTCGTATTTTTCCAGGATCACCAGGGCTTCCTCAAGTTCGTCGATGTTCAAATGCGACAGCGTGCACAGCCTTTCCAGCGTGCAGTCCAGGCGGTTCTCCCGCTCCATGACCAGCTGAAGGTACACGGTGGCCGCCCGCTTGCCGATCAGAGGCAGATAAAAGACGCTGATGCTCCTGACGTAATCAGCATTCAGGGAATCAAAGCTGTCAACGATGTATCTGTTTCGACCTTCCATGTAAAAGACCCGGCTTTCCAATTGCCCATATTTATGCATTTTCATTCTAGCACAATTAGTCTGCCGCTGATAAAAAACAG
>JAGAFL010000105.1:0-10546 GCA_017612595.1 Erysipelotrichaceae bacterium
AACCGGCTGAAGTTGACACCGTCTATACTACCAGCAAGGGATCCAACGAGAACTATACCCGCAAATACATTCTCTACTATGGCGCCGACAAGAATTACTACCGCGCCGCCAACGGTACCAGGACCCCACTGAAGAGCGAGCCGTAGACCCGGCTGAACATTACCGAAAGAAAAGCCCGTGTCCACGGGCTTTTGTCATTTCTTCCTGTCTTCGCAGCGTCCAGCCGCTTCGGCGACCTTCTCCTCCATCTTCTTGCGGATCTGGTACTCATCGGATTTCCAGTAGGTCTGGATCATTCTGATCTTGGCCCAGACCGTCTCGACCAGCTGCTGGTAGTGGGCGGCCGCAAAGCGCTGACAGCCGACGGCCTCAAAGGAAAGCTGATTGGTCTCAACCAGGTAGTTAAAGCTGACATAGCCGATCTCAAGCTCGTTTTCCTCCAGCTCACGGAGATAATCCGGATCCGTGCTGCTGACGATGTAGGTGCCGTAGATCCTGACACCTTCCTCAAATCTTACCGACTGTTCAATGAATTGATCCATAGGCCGCTCCTTATGCGATAATTCTAGCGCAAAAAACCGGCATGTTAAACAAAAATCGCCCTCGCTGTACCTTTATCCAAACGGCCAAAAACGCTATAATACAGTCAGTTAATGAAGGTGACATAATGAACAGTTTCATTGAATTCAAGGATGTCAGAAAGATATACACCATGGGTGAGGTGGAGATCAAGGCACTGGACGGTGTTTCCTTTTCCATTGATCAGGGCGAGTTCGTGATCATCGCCGGCGCATCCGGCGCCGGCAAGAGCACCATTCTCAACCTTCTGGGCGGCATGGATACCGTTACCAGCGGCCAGATCTTCGTCGATGAGGACGAGATCTCGGCCTTCAGCACCCGGGAGATGACCATGTACCGCCGCTATGACGTCGGCTTCGTCTTCCAGTTCTACAACCTGATTCAGAATCTGACCCTGAGGGAAAACGTCGAGCTGGCCACCCAGATCTGCAAGCATCCGCTGGACGTCGACGAGACCATCGAAGCCGTCGGCCTGAAGGAGCGCTCCGGCAACTTCCCCTCCCAGCTTTCCGGCGGCGAACAGCAGCGGGTCGCCATCGCCAGAGCTCTGGCCAAGAACCCCAAGCTGCTGCTGTGCGATGAACCTACCGGCGCTCTGGACTATGTGACCGGCAAGCAGGTTCTCAAGCTTCTGCAGCAGACCTGCAAGAGAAGCCGCAAGACCGTCATCGTCATTACCCACAACCTGGCCATTTGCCCGATGGGAGACAAGGTCATCCGGGTCAAGAGCGGCCGGATCGACAACATTGAAATCAACGAGCATCCGATGGATGTAGAGGAGATCGAATACTAGTGCCCAAGGTGTTTATCAAGAACATCCTGGCCGAGATCCGCAGTAATTTCGGCCGTTTCCTGTCCATCATGGCGATCGTCGCCCTCGGCGTCGCTTTTTTTGCCGGGATCAAGGCCTCGGCTCCGGACATGAAGCACAGCGCCGATACCTATTTTGATCAGTACCGCCTGCAGGATGTGCAGGTGTTTTCCACCCTCGGCCTCTATGATGACGACGTCGAGGAGATCAGAAGCCTCAGCGGCGTCGAAGACGCCCAGGCCATCTTCACCATGGACGCTCTCACCAGCCTGAAGACCACCCAGCTGGTCGTCAAGGTGTTTTCCTATGACCAGAACACCGGCATCAACCTGGTGCGGCTGATCGACGGCCGGCTGCCGGAAAACGACCACGAGTGCCTGATCGAGGCAGCCAGCGCCACCTCGACCATGTTCGGCCATTTCTCGATCGGCGATGTCATAAGTCTCTACCGTGATGACGATCAGGTCAGTGAGAACCTGGCCTCCAGTGAATTTGAGATCGTCGGCACCTGTTATCTGCCGACTTACCTTTCCTATCAGAAGGGATCGTCCAACATCGGCTCAGGCACCGTCGATACCTTCATCGTCATCAATCAGTCAGCCGTCACCGCCGACTATTACACCGAGATCGACGTCACCATCGAAGGCGCCCGGGAAGCGGACTGCTACGATGACGAGTATTTTCGGATCGTCGATCCGGTCAGAGAAAGGATCGACCTGCTGGAAAGCCACAGCATCAAGGACAAGGTCGCCCAGTATCAGCGGGACATCGATGACGCCAAGAAGGAATACCTCTCCAAGATCGAGCAGGGGCAGAAGGACCTCGAGGACGCTGCCGAAAAGATCAAGGCCGGCCGCAAGGAACTTGAGGAAAACGACGCCAAGCTGAAGGACGCCGAAAGACAGATCGCCGAGGGCGAGAAGGAAATCGCGGAAAACGAAAAGAAACTGGCTGACGCCAAGAAACAGATAGATGAAGGCTGGCAGCAGTACTATGATGCCATCAACGCCTCCGATGAGCTGGTATCCATGCTGGAGGAGATCTCCGAACTGGAAGGCGAACAGGCCTCCCTGCCGATGCTGCAGACGATGCAGGCTTCCCTGAGCCAGAATCTGGCCAGCGCCGAAGCGGTCAGAGACAGCGTAAAGGCCAACGTCGAGCAGACCCAAAGCCAGATAAGGGAAACCCAGAACAGCATTGAAAGCCTGCAGAACCGGATCGATCAGATCGATCAGCAGCTTGCCGACCCCTCCCTTTCCAATGAGCAGATCCTGGCCCTGCAGCTGCAGAGGGCGGAACTCTCCGGCCAGCTGACCGGCCAGCAGCAGCTGCTCAGCTCTCTCAACCAGCAGCTGGCTTCTCAGCAACAGTCGCTGCAGAGCGCTGAGGAAAACTGCCGGCAGCTGCGTCAGCAGCTTGACGAGGTCAACCAGCGCATCGACAAGATCGAAGCCGACCGCCAGCGGCTGGAGGAACTGCGCGCCAAGCGCGACGCCTACATCGCCGCCGTTCCCGAACTGATCTCCGCCTACGACCAGCTGACCGAAGCTCAGGCGCAGTATGAAGACGGCATGACCCAGCTGCAGGCTGCCAAGATCACCCTGGAGAAAAACAGGCAGGAAGTTCAGGCGGCCCGCAAGCAGTTCAATGCCGGCAAGGCGGAACTCGACAAGGCGGAAAAGCAGTATAAGGACGGTCTGGCGGAATTCGAAAGCCAGAAACAGGAAGGCCTGCAGAAGATCGAGGACGCCCAGAATGAACTGGACTCCCTGCAGGCTCAGTGGTATGTGCTGGACCGCAATTCCCACTATTCCTACCGCGATTACGAAGCCTGCGCCGACCGCATGGACGGCATCGCTTCCGTCTTCCCGGTCTTCTTCTTCCTGGTCGCCGCCCTGATCTGCACCACGACGATGACCCGGATGGTCGACGAACAGCGGACCGAGATCGGCACGCTGAAGGCCCTGGGCTACAGCCGCCTGCAGATCGCCGGCAAATACATCATCTACGCTCTCATTGCCTCGCTGGCCGGCTCCGTGGTCGGCTGTCTGATCGGCATGATCATTTTCCCGGCCGTCATCTTCAAGGCCTGGAACACCCTCTACAATCTCAAGACGATCTACTTCCTGTTCCCCCTGAAGCTGATCCTTCTGGCGTCCCTGTCGATGATCGTCTCCACGCTGATAGTCACCGTGGCCACCATCTACCAGCAGCTCAACGATTCGCCGTCGCAGCTGATGCGTCCCAAAAGCGGCAAGGCCGGCAAGAAGGTCCTTCTGGAAAGGATCCCCTTCATCTGGAAGCGGCTGTCCTTCCTGCATAAGGTCACCGTACGCAACCTGTTGCGCTACAAGAAGCGCTTCTTCATGACCGTCATCGGCATCGCAGGCTGTTCGGCCCTGATCGTTGCTGCCTTCGGCATCAATGACAGCATCTCCGACATCGCCCGCGCCCAGTATGAGGACATCTACCACTACGATGCCTCCATTACCCTGAAAAAGGGCAATGAGGAACTGATGGAGCAGATCCGCTCCCTGGACGGCGTTGAGGGGATCTACCGCGAGCAGCAGATCTCCGCTACCGTCACCATCGGCAACAAGGACGCTGCCGTAACCGTTCACATCGTGGACGATCCCGAAAGCTTCGAAGAGTTCACCTCGCTGTACGTACAGAAGAGCCACGAAGCTCTGCATCTGGATGATGAGGGCGTGCTCATTTCCCAGAAGCTGGCCAACCAGCTGGATCTGGAAGTCGGCAGCGAGCTGACCTTTATGGACAGCGACGAGAAGGAAATTACCGTCACGGTATCCGGCATCTTTGAAAACTACGTCTACCACCACATGTACGTTACCCAGAAGCAGTTTGACAGCTGGGTCTCCCTGGCCAAGATCACCGAGGTCTACCAGATCCGCAACCAAAGCCGGGACAGCGCCTTCGAGACCTCCCTGGGCAATCAAATCATGGCTCTAGACAACGTCACCGGCATCACCTTCTACTCCTCACTGCAGTCCAACTTCGCTGACATGATCTCCAGCATCTCCATCATCGTGGTCGTGCTGGTCATCTCCGCCGCTGCTCTGGCGGCCATCGTGCTCTACAACCTCTCCAACGTCAACATCTCCGAGCGGGTCCGCGAGATCGCCACCATCAAGGTCCTGGGCTTTACGGACCGGGAGGTTGACCGCTACGTCAACCGCGAGAGCTTCATCATGACCGTCATCGGTGCCGGCGCCGGTCTGGCCGTGGGCATCTATCTCCACGATCTGATCATGAACCTGGCGGAAATGGATGAAGTGATGTTCGGAAGGACCATCAACACCGCTTCCTTCCTGATCAGCTTCTTCATGACCCTGGCCTTCTCAATGATCATCAACGCCATCATGCACTTCCATCTGAAGAACATTCAGATGGTCGAGTCGCTCAAGGCCGTTGAATAGGAAGACCGGTATGACTTATAATGACTCCGTCAGAAAAACCGGGAGGATGGCATGCGCAAGGTAATGAAACTGGCTCTTGAGAGCCGACAGATCAGAATAAAGCAGCTCTATGACCGCTTTGACGGTTATGAGATCCATCTATACGGCGACAGCCGGGATGATTTTGATCTGGCCGACCACCTGGACAAGCCGATCATCACCGTTCACTACCCGATCGAGCGCTGCGACATCTATGACGTCTGCAGCGAGTTTGGCAGCGAATACGCCCGGAAGGTATTTGACCTGTGCGTCCGGCATCAGGCCGGACTGGTGGTCCACGCGGAGACCGGTCTGCAGAGGCTGCAGAGCCACCCGGATCTGCAGGATTTCTGCCGCTGCCTCAGAGAACTCGGCGTCATCCTCCACGTGGAGAACTGTTACCGCTTTGTCGGCGCCATCGAAAGCCTGGATGTCGCCTATTATCTGCGGGAACTAATCGGTCAGGACCGGGTCTACCCGCTTCTGGACACCTGCCATCTGATGATGAGCGAGATGTCCTTCCGCTTTGAGGAAATGTCCTTCTTCAAGACCATCGAAGCCTATGCCTCGGAAAACTTCAAGATCCATCTCAACGACTGCATCGGCTCCGGCGAATGGGAGACCGGCGGCACCCATGGCACCAACTTCTACGCCAATCAGTACCTGCTGAGGAACATCCTCTGGATGGTCCACGAACTGGAGAAGAAGGGTCTGAGCATCGACCTGATCCTGGAAGTCGATGAAGATGATTACGCCTATCCTACCAACGCCCATCAGCTGGCCGGCAACGTGGAGAGCTACTGGCAGAAGATGGAAGAGGAAGACAGCCTGACCATCGCCGACCGTCCGACCCGCAAGAAGGCTGCCCGCCGTCAGGGCGATTAGGCTCGGGACTTGACAGCGAAGTGAATTGCGAATAAAATCAGTATCAATAAACCGATGAACGGGTGTGAGTAAGCAGTAAGGTCATTCATCAAGAGAGTCGCCGGCGGTGGAAAGGTGACGGAATGCATATTGCCGAATGGCCCCGTGAGGGCGAACGGAAATCCCCTAGGGGAGAGTATGGGAGACGGATCGACTGACCGTCAGTGCAGTCAGCATATGACCGTATGCGCAGAGTGGATGCTATGGCATCAAGCCGGGTGGCACCGCAGGATGAAAAAACGATCCTGTCCCAGCAAAACGTAAGAGATTGCTGCGACAGGATTTTTGTTTATTTATCAGGAGGTATGACAGCATGGAACGATGGCGAATCAACTTTCTTAACAGCTGAATCAAAGGAATTGGAACAAGAAAGAAAGGAAAACGAAAAATGAAAAAAGCATTATTAACTCTGCTCTCATTACTGCTCATATTCAGCCTGACAGGCTGTCAGAAAGAGAAACCCGATGACCGGGACAACACCGTCTACCGCATCGGCATCTGCAACTACGTCGATCACGCTTCCCTCAACCAGATCGTCGACAACATCAGATACCGCCTCGGCGAAATTGCTCAGGGTAAGGACTTCAAATTTGAGATCAACTACCAGAACTGCAATGCCGACGCCAATCTGCTTAACCAGATCATTCAGAACTTCATCGACCAGAAGGTCGACCTGATGATCGGCGTTGCCACGCCGGTCGCCATGGCCATGCAGGCCGCTACCGAGGACAACCCGATCCCGGTGGTCTTCGCCGCCGTCAGTGATCCGCTGACCTACGGACTGGTCGATTCCCTGGAAAAGCCGGGCCATAACATCACCGGTACCTCCGACTATCTGGATACCAATGCCGTCATGAACCTGATTCTGGCTCTCAAACCGGAAATCAGAAAGATCGGTCTGCTGTTTGACTTCTCCCAGGATTCCTCCACTACCGCCATCAATCAGGCCAAGGATCTCCTGAAGGCCAGGGGCATCGAGATCGTCGAAAAGTCCGGAACCAACGTTTCCGAGATCCAGATCGCCGTCAACTCGCTGATCGAGCAGGGCGTGGAAGCCGTCTTCACTCCCAGCGACAATACCGTCATGACCGCCGAACTGTCCATCTACGAAGCGCTGGCGCAGGCCGGCATCCCGCATTTTGCCGGCGCCGATTCCTTCGCGCTCAACGGCGCTTTCCTGGGCTATGGCGTCGACTACGCCAACCTGGGCATCGAGACTGCCAGCATGGCTGCCGACATCCTGATCGAGCATCTTTCACCGGCTGAGGTAGCCGTCAAAACCTTTGACAACGGCATCGCAACCATCAATACCGAAGTCTGCGCTCAGCTGGGCTATGACTTCGGTCAGCTCAAGATACTGTTTGAGCCTCTGTGCACGCGGGTAACCGGCATTACCACCGGCGAGAACTTCGGCAACTAGTCAGGAGCGGCAAGACAGCATGTCAAACCTGCTGAACAGCGTACTTGAGCTGGGTCTCATCAACGCTCTGACCGTGCTGGCTCTGTTTGTGAGCTACCGGATGCTGGACATCTGCGATCTGTCCACGGACGGCTGCTTTACCCTGGGAGCTTCCGTAGGCGCCGTCGTGGCCATCAGCCTGGGTCCTTACATGTCCCTGCTGGCTGCCGTGGCCGCCGGCATGCTCTGCGGACTGGTTACCTCCCTTCTGCAGACCAAGATGGGAGTCAACTCACTGCTGGCCGGCATTGCCGTCAACACGGCTCTCTATTCCGTAAACATCGCCGTCATGTCCGGCAGCGCGCTGATCAATCTCAACAGAACGACGACCGTCTTTACCCTGACCAAGCAGCTGCTTTCCGGCACACCCCTGGCCGGGCGTCAGAATCTGGTGATCGCCCTGATCGCGGTCATCCTGACGGTTCTCTTTCTGAACTATTTCCTGAGGACCCGTCTGGGTCTGGCTCTGCGGGCGACCGGCGATAATCATCAGATGGTGGAGGCTTCCTCCATTGATTCCCAGCTGATGAAGATCCTCGGACTCACTCTTTCCTCCGGCATGACCGCTCTTTCCGGCTGTCTGCTGGCGCAGAGTCAGAAATCCGCCAGCATCGACCTGGGCAGCGGCATTCTGACCATCGCTCTGGCTTCGCTGCTGATCGGAAAGATCTTCTTCCCCAAGGGGAAGCTGATCATTCAGCTGACCGGCAGCGTCATCGGTTCCCTGATCTTCCGCTTCATCTACGCTCTGGCGTTGAAGCTGAACATGCCGGCCTACATGCTGAAGCTGGTCTCTTCAGCCATCGTCCTGCTGGCCATCTCGCTTCCCTATCTGCAGAAGCAGTATCCGCTGTTCATCAGGCGGCTGAAACAGAACAGGAGGGCTTAGCATGCTGGAACTGCGCAACCTTACCAAGATCTTCAACCCCAGTACCGTCAATGCCCGGGCCGGCATCAGCGACCTCAGCCTGACGGTCAGTGACGGGGACTTCATTACCATCATCGGGCCCAACGGCAGCGGCAAGAGCACGCTGTTCAACCTGATCGCCGGTTCGCTGATCAGCGACAGCGGCGACATCTTCCTGGACGGAAAAAACATCACCCTGCAGAAGCCCAGCCTCCGCGCCCGCAGCATCGGCCGGTTGTTCCAGGACCCCCTGGCCGGCAACGCCCCCAGCATGACCGTCGCGGAAAACCTGGCCCTGGCGGCCAAGAGCGGCGGCTGGCTGAAGACCATCAGCCGCGCTGACCGGCAGCTGTTCAGCCAGCGTCTGGCCGAACTGGACATGGGTCTGGAAGACTGTCTGGACCAGCCGGTCGGACTGCTCTCCGGCGGACAGCGGCAGGCGCTCTCCCTGATGATGGCCACCATCAATCCGCCGCGGCTGCTGCTGCTGGATGAGCATACCGCCGCCCTGGATCCCGCCAGCGGCGACAAGGTGCTGAAGATCACCGAAAAGATCGTCACGGAAAACCATCTGACCTGCCTGATGATCACCCATAACATGGCCGATGCCCTGAGACTGGGCAACCGCACCATCATGCTGGAAAAGGGCCGGATCATCATGGATCTGACCGGCGAACAGCGCCGTAAGGCGACCGTCGATTCGCTGGTGGAGATGTTCCGTCATCACAGCGGCCATCAGCTGACCGACGATGAACTGATGCTCAATGTCTGATCACCGAACAGTTTGCGAAGGCAGGCGTTTCCGCCTGCTTTTTTGCGGATTATTGGCACAGAAAAAAGCGAATTGTGATATTATTATATCGGTAATACAAGGAGGGCAAATCAATATGCCATATATCACTGATATTTACGCCCGTGAAGTTCTGGACTCCCGCGGCAATCCTACTGTTGAAGTGGAAGTTACCACCGATTCCGGCGCTTTCGGCAGGGCCATCGTTCCCTCAGGCGCCTCAACCGGCGAGAGAGAAGCTCTGGAATTAAGAGACGGCGACAAGAGCCGTTACCTGGGCAAGGGAACCGAAAAGGCCGTTGCCAACGTCAACGAAGTCATCCGCGGCAAGCTGCTGGGTTATGACGTAACTGAGCAGACCAGAATCGACAAGATGATGATCGAACTGGACGGCACTCCGGACAAGTCAAAGCTGGGTGCCAACGCCATTCTCGGTGTCTCCATGGCCTGTGCCAGAGCCGCTGCCGACTACTACGGCATGCCTCTGTACAAGTACTTCGGCGGCGCCAACGCCAAGGTCCTGCCGGTTCCGATGATGAACGTCTTAAACGGCGGCAAGCATGCTGATTCCGCTGCTGACTGCCAGGAATACATGATCATGCCGGTCGGCGCCAAGAGCGTCAAGGAAGCTGTCAGAATGGGCGCTGAGGTATTCCACAATCTGAAGAGCGTTCTGAAGAAGTACGGATACAACACAGCTGTTGGTGATGAAGGCGGTTATGCTCCTTCATGTGTCCCGGGCGGCAATGGCCCGCTGGAGACCTTAGGCAATGAAGGCCCGCTGGCCCTGATGGTCGAAGCCGTTGAAAAGGCCGGCTACAAGCTGGGTGAAGACATCTGCTTCGCCATGGACCCGGCTGCTTCCGAATTCTGCGAGAAGGTTGACGGCAAGTTCGTCTACGACCTGCACAGATCCGGCGAAGGCAAGAAGTCCTCTGACGAAATGATCGAGATGTACACCAAGTGGACGGAAAAGTATCCGCTGATCTCCATCGAGGACGGCCTGGATGAAAACGACTGGGAAGGCTGGCAGAAGTTCAGAAACCGCGTCGGTGACCATGTACAGCTGGTCGGCGATGACCTGTTCGTCACCAACACCACCTACATCAAGAAGGGCATCGATCTGCACGCCGCCAACGCCGTTCTGATCAAGGTCAACCAGATCGGTACCATTACCGAGACCCTGGATGCCATTGAGATGGCCAAGAGAGCCGGCTGGACAGCCGTTGTCTCCCACAGATCCGGTGAAACTGAAGACACCACGATCGCTGATCTGGTCGTCGGCACCAATGCCGGACAGATCAAGACCGGTTCAATGAGCAGAACTGACCGTATTGCCAAGTACAATCTGTTAATGAGAATTGAAGACGAGTTAGGCGAAGTTGCTCAGTACAAGGGCAAGGATGCCTTCTACAATCTGAAGAAGTAACAGTCTTAATGATCAGCAAAACGCCCGGGAGACATCCCGGGCGTTTGTTTTCAGGAATATTTTGAAAAATGGTTTCTCTTCAGAGGGAATCGTGCTAAAATGATAAGGCAACAGCGGGATATAGCGCAGTTTGGTAGCGCGCTTGAATGGGGTTCAAGAGGTCTCGGGTTCGAATCCCGATATTCCGACCAT
>JAGAFL010000106.1:0-10887 GCA_017612595.1 Erysipelotrichaceae bacterium
ACTAATAATATCAGTTGCCTCAAGAAAATTAAAACGGGCGTGCCGTTTTAATTCTCTTCTTCGTTCATTTTCTTCTTTTCGCGGAAAGCCGTCTTTCTCTCCAGGTCGGTCAGCCAGCGCTTCCTCAGCCTGATGGCATCCGGAGTAACCTCTACCAGCTCATCGTCGCCGATGAATTCCAGAGCGTACTCCAGCGTCAGCTGAATGGGCGGCGTCAGCAGCATCGCGTCATCGTGACCGGTACTTCTGACAGCAGTCATGGTCTTGTTCTTGGTCGGATTGACCGGCATGTCCATGTCCTTGTTGCAGACGCCCACGATCATGCCTTCATAAACTTCCGTCTGCGGTCCGATGAAGAACGATCCTCTTTCCTGCAGATTGAAGATCGAATACTTCATTGCCGTGCCGGTGGCGTTGGAGACCATGACGCCATTCTGGCGGGTATTGATCTCGCCCTGATAGGGCTCGTAGCCGTCAAAGGAACGGATCAGGATGCCTTCTCCTCTGGTGAAGTTGATGAAATCGGAGCGGAAGCCGATCATGCCGCGGGTGGAGACCCGGAAGATGATGGTGGTATAGGTTCCGTTGTTCTGGACGTCAACCATCTGGCCGTTGCGCAGATTGAGCTTGGCGATCGTGGTTCCCTCATACTGCTGCGGGACTTCACAGATGACCTTCTCAACCGGCTCGTAGCGCTTGCCGTCGATGTACTTGAAGATGACCTGAGGCTTGGAGATGGCCAGTTCATAGCCTTCCCTTCTCATGTTTTCGATCAGGATGGTCAGACCGAGTTCGCCGCGGCCGGAGACCTTGAAGGTATCGGTCGTATCCGTCGGTTCGACTCGCAGTCCGACATTGACTTCCAGTTCCCTTTCCAGTCTTTCCTTGAGGTTGCGGGAAGTGACGTACTTGCCGCTGCGGCCGGCAAAGGGCGAAGTATTGACCATGAAGTTCATCGACAGGGTCGGCTCATCGATATGGATGGGCGGCAGGGGGTCGACGAAGTCCTTGTCACAGATGGTCTCGCCGATGGAAATGTCGGGAATGCCGGCGATGATCACGATGTCGCCGCTCTGCGCTTCCGTTATCGGCTTGCGCTTGTTGCCTTCATAGTTGAACAGCTTGGTGATCGTGCAGCGCTGCTGTCTGCCGTCGCTTTTGCACAGGATGACCTGCTCGTTGGTCTTCAGCGTTCCCTTGTAGACCCGGCCGATGCCCAGACGGCCGATGTATTCGTCATAGGCCAGATTGGACACCTGCATCTGCAGCGGCTGATCGTCCAGGTCGGGATAAGGTTCGATGTATCTGATGATCGTCTCAAACAGCGGCCGGATGCCTTCGTCGGGATCATCTTCGTGCAGCTTGACGATGCCTTCCTTGGCGATGCCGTACAGGATCGGGAATTCGATCTGCTGCTCGTTGGCGTTGAGTTCGAAGAACAGGTCGTAGACCAGATTGATGACTTCCTCGACCCGGGCGTCCTTCTTGTCGATCTTGTTGATCAGCAGGATCGGACGCAGTCCCAGTTCCAGCGACTTCTGAAGAACGAAGCGGGTCTGCGGCATCGGGCCTTCCGAGGAATCGACCAGCAGGATGACGGTATCGACCGTCTTGATGATCCGCTCGACTTCACTGGAGAAATCGGCATGCCCCGGGGTGTCGACGATGTTGATCTTGTAATCCTTGTAATATACGGAACAGTTCTTGGAATAGATGGTGATTCCCCTCTCTCTTTCCAGATCGTTGGAATCCATGACCAGAACGGTGTTCTCCTCAGCGGAGCTGAGAGCTCCTGACTGCTTCAGAAAAGCGTCGACCAGCGTGGACTTGCCGGCGTCGACGTGAGCTATGACCGCGAGATTTATGATCTTCTTTCTATCTTCCATAAGCTTGCACCTCTGAAAACCTAAACATTATATACGATTCTACAGTAACTTTCTAGTGACCTGATAACTGCCGTCTTCACCGATGTCAATGACCAGATATCCGGTTTCGGCGCCGGAGCGGTTGTACATCAGCGACCCGGGATTCAGCAGCCTGACGCCGTCGATGACATTGTCATAGAAGTCATGGGTATGACCGAACAGGGCGATCCGGCAGTCGTTTTCCCGCGCCTGGCGGGCGATCGCCTCTTCGCGCTGGTAGAACAGGAAGCGGTGTCCGTGGCACATGAAGATGCGCAGGCCACAGAATTCGCTGACCAGCTGCAGCGGCAGGTCGTGATCGTAGTCGTTGTTGCCTCTGAGAATGATCAGCTGCGGAAAAGACCGGGGATCGGAACACAGGTCTCCCAAGTGGATGAAGTAATCGGCGTTCTTCTCCTTCTTCAGGACTTTCCTTACTTCTTCATCATATCCGTGTGAATCGCTCATGACTGCCAGTTTCATATAAAAACACCGTTAAAAGTATACGGAAAAAAGGCTCTGATTTCAATAGAAACCGCTTGCAGCACCGACATTTTTGTCTGGTAAAAAGATGTCCTTTTCAGACATCTTTCAACGTCATTTTTACAGCATCAGTTCATCTTCATCCGGCTGGACAGGCTGCTGATGATAATAGTCATAGACCCTTTGGGCAACCTCAGCGGGTACGGCTTGCGATAGCTGTTCAACGTTTGCCTCCCGGATGCGGGCGATGGAGCCGAAGTGCTTCAGCAGGCTGCTGCGGCGCTTGGGTCCGACCCCTTCGATCTCCTCCAGCGATGAATGGCTCATCTGCTTTGACCTCAGCCTCTTGTGGTAGCTGATGGCGAAGCGGTGGACTTCGTCCTGCATGTTGGTCATCAGGTAGAACAGTTCCGACTGCCGGTCGATCTCGATGATCTGATAGTCATCGTCCATCAGGCTGGCGGTCTGATGCCGGTCATTCTTGACCAGTCCCAGCAGCTTCACCGACGTTATCTGCAGGTCGTCCAGGATCTCCCTGGCGGCCCGTATCTGGCTTTCGCCGCCGTCGACGATGATGATGTCAGGCAGCACCGTCTTTTCCTTAAGCGCCCGAAACAGCCGGCGGTATAAAACTTCCTGCATGTTGGCGAAGTCGTTGTTGCCGTTAGTGACCTTATAGAGCCGGTAATCCTTCTTGCTGGGCTTACCGTCAATGTAGACCACTTCGCCGGCTACGGCATTGCTGCCGGAAATGTGGGAGTTATCGTAGAGTTCGATGCGTCCGGTGCTGCTGTGGACCAGCGATTCCAGCTGTTGCAGAGCCACTGACCTATTTATCTGTTCACGGTTGAGGATGTCGAACTTCTGATTGAGGATGACCGAGGCATTTTCCTTAGCCAGTTCGATCATTCTGACCTTGTCGCCGCGCTGGGGTATCAGTACCTCGCAGTCCAGCACTTCCTTCAGTCCTTCCGTCATCTCTCCCGGCGGCAGCAGCAGCTGACCGGGCAGTTCATTGGAGGCGTAGTACTGCTGAATGTAGGAGACGAAGGCCTCCTGAGGCTCGTCATAGACCGGCTTAAGCAGGTTATGGCGGTGCAGCAGCTGACCCTGGCTGTACAGCAGGCCGACAATGCTGATGTAGCCTCTGTCGACATGGTAATTGAAGACGTCCATGCTGTTCTTGCGGCCATTGGACTGCATCAGCTGATTGGCGGTGACATGGTCAATGGCTTCCAGAAGCTGCTGCTGCTCCTGCGCCTTTTCATACATCATTCTTTCCGAATACTCATCGCGCAGCTGGGTAAGGTGATCTCTGATCTCTCTGGTATTGCCCTTCATGAAGGAAACAATGCTGTCGGTCATCTTCTGATAGACGTCCTTTTCGATCTTATGCTCACAGGGGCCCAGACATAAGCCTAGGTGATAATACAGGCAGACCTTCCCGGGCATCACGTTGCACTTGCGCAGGGGATAGAGCTTCTCCAGCAGACCTACCAGCTCCCGGGCATAGGTCACGTTGGGATAAGGGCCAAAGTAGACGGCATTCTTCATCTTCTTCCGGTCGCGGACCAGTTTGATGGTCGGATACTGTTCCCTGGTCAGCCGGATATAGGGATAGGAGGAATCGTCCATGAACATGATGTTGAACTTCGGACGGTACTTCTTGATCAGATTGAATTCCAGGATGAAGGCTTCCTTATCGCTGGGAGTCACGATGAAATCAAAGTCCGCAATGTTGCTGACCAGCTTGGTCGTCTTATTGTCATGCGACCCGGTGAAATAGGAATTCACCCGGTTTTTCAGTTTCTTGGCCTTGCCGACGTAAATGACTTCCCCGTTTCTGTCCTTCATCAGGTAACAGCCCGGTTCCATCGGCAGGGTGGCGAGCTTGTTCTTAAGCATGTTCTACTCCCGGAAGGTAACGATGGTTACCCCGCTGCCGCCGTCTCCCTGACCGCCGCGCTCAAACTTCTTTACGTACTTGAGCGTCCGCAGACGGTTCCAGATGGCAGTCCGCAGGGCACCGGTACCCATGCCGTGAACGATGCGGACAAAGGGTACGTTGGCTACCAGGGCATTGTCGAGGAACTTGTCCATCGTTTCCAGGGCTTCATCGACCCGATAGCCCAGCAGGTTGAGTTCGATGGCAAAGGAAGAAGACTTGACGACCTTTGACGAGGCCGCGTTTCTGGGCTTCTCCGGTTCCCGGGGTCTGGCCAGCCTGACCAGATTGTTCAGCTTGGACTGAATCTTCAGGCCGTCGCAGTTGATGATGGCGCTCTTTCTGTCCATTTCGATAACCTCGCCCTTCTGAGAGGACGAACCGATGCGGACATAATCGCCGATCTTTATCTCGCCGTCGATCTCCTCTTCGATCTGCGGTGAAAGTTCGCTGATCTCGTGCTTGAGGCGGGCGACGTCCTTGATGCTGTAGTTGTTCTGCTTCTTCAGCTCCTCAATGATTTCCTCGGCTCTCTCGCTGGCTTCGGCAACCACTTCGGCAGCCTGCTGATTGGCCTTCTCGATTATCTCGCGCTGATCGAGCTTCAGCTGGCGTCTGTCTTCCCTGATCTGTTCGTTTTCCTTTTTCAGCCGTTCTGCCTTGCGGTCAAGCCTTTCCTTCTGCTGACGGACTTCCTCGATCTGCTGCTGGAGATTCTCCAGCAGGCGGTCGCTGTCCGACTGCTGTTCGCTCTTGAACTGGTGCGCCTTGTCAATGATCTGATCATCGATGCCGTAACGGCGGGCGATCTCAATGGCATAGGACTGACCGATGGTGTTTTCAAGGTAGCGGTAGGTCGGCTTGAGATCCTGCTGATCGAATTCCATCGAAGCGATCATGATGTCATCGTGCTGACGGGCATAGGCCTTCAGCTTGCTGAAGTGGGTGGTCGCAACGACATAGACACCCCGGCTGCGCAGAAATTCCAGCACGGCGCTGGCCAGAGCCTGGCCTTCAATCGGGTCGGTAGCGCTTCCCAGCTCATCCAGGATCACCAGCGAGCGGCCGGTCGCGTTCCGGCAGATCTCCGCCAGCTTCTGAATATGGCCGGAGAAAGTGGAAAGATCATCGCTGATCGACTGGGAATCACCGATGTCGCTGTAGATCTCGTCAAACAGCGGGATGGAAGCTTCCTGGCACAGCAAGGGCATGCCGCAGGAAAGCATCAGCGAAAACAGACCGATGATCTTCAGGGATACGGTCTTGCCGCCGGTATTGGGTCCGGTGATCAGGATGGTGTGCACCGGCTTGATCATCGTATAGCTGTTGGCCACTACCTTGGCTGAATCGATGAGCGGATGGCGGGCCTTCATTATTCTCAGGTCGCTGTCGGCGATCTCTCCGACCGTGCCGTCATATCGGGCGGCCCACTGGCCCATGGCGAACAGGCAGTCCAGAATGCCCAGGGTCTCGGTATTGGCCAGAAGCTTCTGACCGTCCTTCTTGACCAGCTGGGAAAGGGAAAACAGGATCCTCTTTATTTCCTCCTGCTCCTCGCTCTTGGTCTGCTGAAGTTCATTGTTCAGCCCGACCAGGGCGCTGGGTTCGACGTAGACGGCCATGCCTGAGGCGCTGGTGCCGTACTGCAGGCCTTCAACGGTATTCTTATAGGTATTCTTGACCAGCACGACGGTGCGGTCATTGCGCATGGCGGTGATGTTTTCCTGCAGATACCTGCCGTTATGGCTGATGAAATCGGCCATCTTGCGGGAGATGTCGCCCTGCAGCTTCTTCAGCTGCCTTCTTAAGTTGGCCAGACGCGAAGAGGCATTGTCATTAACGCCGCCGTCCGAGGATATGCAGCGGTTGATCTCCCGGGAAGTATCCCGGCAGATGTTCAGCGCCGATATCAGATCCTCCAGGCTCTTCTTTTCGCCTTCGCAGCTGTCAAAGTAATCCCTGATCTTCTCAATGCCATAAGCCTGATCGGCGATCTTCAGCAGTTCCCCGGCATTCAGGGTGCCGTCCTTGATGGCAAGCTCGACTTCTTCAGTGATGTCATGGATGCCGCTGAAGGGCATCGGACCGTAGGATACGGTAAGCGCCAGCGCTTCCTTCATCCTGTCCAGCCTTCTCTGCAGTTCCAGCCGGTTATGCACCGGCTGCAGATTCAGGATATTGGCGCAGCCAAGGGAAAAACTGCTGAACTTGCTGATCAGCTCCTTGACTTCTTCAAACTGCAGGTTGCGGTAATCTCTTTCTTCCATGTTTCAATGATTTAAAAATGTCTGCAGGCAGACATTTTACTTTGCTCCATTTAAAAGCTGATTGATGTAATCAATGTCGATTCCGTAGTTGGTAAGGAAATCCCGGATGGAATCGGCGGAGATCTTGTTGATCTTCATCCAGTCAATGATGTTATGCAGATCGTCCTCTGTCAGGCTCTTGGGATCGTTGATCATTTTCTGAATGGCAACGTTCTCGCTGAAGATGCCCTTGAAGAGGTTGCTGGTATAATCGATCACCTTATCCGTATAGCGCAGCAGGGAATTATTGACAACGTCCTTGCCGTTGGCAAAGATGGCGCTGTTGAGAATGAAGGTAACGACCACGATCAGTAAGAAGGCGGGTATCAGGGAAAGCAGGGCTCCCAGAGTCTTATTGATTCCCTTGATGACCGGGATCTCGGTAATGGCGTTGAAAAGCGGCTTCAGGACAGCCAGGATGAGCAGGCCGGTGATGAAGAGAATGAGGAACCAGCAGATCGTGTTGATCTTGTCATAGAAGAGATCGGCCAGTCCGGTTGACGCGAAGGGGGCAAACTTCCGGGGGAAGATCTGGATCAGTTCACTCAGTCCTGATGAAAGGATCCAGGACAGGATGATGACGGCAAGAATGCCGATGATCTTCAGGATCTGCCATAAGAAGCCCTTGATGTATCCGATGATCAGCGAGATCGCGATGATGGCGATGACGCCGATGTTAATGAACAGTTCGCTGTTCTGCGGTAGTGTCATAAGATATCACCTCGGCTGTCATTATAACATAGTTTTATTTTTTTGAAAAATCGCGCAATATTGTATAATTAAGTCATGAACAACTATTCTTTCAAGGCTGATGAACAGCTGATCGACAGAATTCTTTCCCAGCTTGACCGCAAGAAGCTTTCGGCCGGCAAACACCCTTCCATCTGGCAGTACCGCGGCGATGATGTCAACATCAACATCTACAATACCGGCAGCGTCGTTTTATCCGGGCGCAGGGCCGAAGACTACTATAAACTGTTCTTCCAGCCCAAAAAACACATTCTGCCGCAGGCCGGCAGCGACGAGGTCGGAACCGGAGACTTCTTCGGGCCCATCTGCGTGTGCGCCAGCTATGTCGATGAACAGATCAGCGCTACCCTTTCCGACCTTAACCTGACCGACTCCAAGCAGCTGACCGATGTGTACATTCGGGAGATCGGGGAAAGGCTGATCGCTTCCGTACCCCACTCCCTGCTGGTGCTGGATAATCAGAAATACAACAGCATCATCGCCAGCCACAACATGAACGCCATCAAGGCCATGATGCACAATCAGGCTTACCTGAATCTGCAGAAAAAGGGCATAAAGCTTCCCGATCTCTGCGTCGTTGACGACTTCTGCGGTGAGGAGCTCTATTACCGGTATCTGAAGGATGCTGATGAGGTCTTCAAGGGTCTGACCTTCCATACCAAGGCGGAAAGCCAGTTCATTTCCGTAGCCATCGGTTCGATCATCAGCCGCTACGCCTTCCTCAGGTACATGGACAGCCTGAGCGAGAAATACCTGACGGTCTTCCCGAAGGGAGCCGGCGCTCCGGTCGAAGCGTTCCTTCCTGAATTCGTCAGCCAGTTCGGCATTGAAGAGTTAAGAAAAGTTGCGAAATGCAACTTCAGAAACTATAAGAATCTTCTATAGAAGACTTTCCATCTCCGCTATCTGATCAGTTATCTTCTGATAGTCAGGATTGGATTTCTCAATTCCTTCCAGGATCTGGCGCTTCTTATCGATCTGAGAGCGGATATGCTCACAGAATACCGGAGAGTGCAAAGCCAGAAGGAAGGGACCGTACCTGATTTCCAGTTCGGAGAGCTGCTGCTCTCCTTTTTCCACGGTCAGGATCTGGTAGTACCGGTAATCCTTTATGATGTCCTCGGCAACGATCATGAAGCCGTTGGCTGTCAGCCAGGACCGCAGCTGATCGACGCAGGTATTGATCTGAATGATCAGCCGGCTGACGGAATCGAAATACTGAGGACTGCTGGTTATTATCCTGGTGACGTTGTGATACCCCAGACCGCTCATGACCACCACATCGACCGGTTCCGTTACCTTCTGCGCGCCGTTGGAAAGCACGAAGTCGATGTTTTCATAGCCGGCCAGATTCTTGCGGGCATTATTAAGAGGACCGATCTTGTTGTCGGCGCAGATGATCTTCTCGCTGTTGCCGTTCACTCTGAGCATCAGGGCCAGAAAGCCGTGGTCGCAGCCGATGTCCAGTACGCTTTCATCCTTTCTGATCAGCGAGGCAATGAATCTTATTCTCTTACTTATCATAATTCGTCTTAATGTATTCCAGGCAGCTGCGGATGATCTGACCTACCCGCTGCTTGCTTAAGAACAGCTTTTCGGCGATCTGCTGCATGTTGAGCTGCTGGCTGCCGTTGAGGCCGTAGTACATCTCCATGATGCTTCTGTCGCGCTGCGGCAGGCTGTTGAGCAGGGCGTAGACGCGCTCCTGGGCAAAGGGATCGTCAGGACCGACTAGGCTGCCGAGTTCTTCCTTTTCGCCGATGCTCTCATCCAGGGAACTGATGTTGATCTGAAAGCTTAGCAGTTCCTCAACCCGTCTTTCCGAAATCCCCAGCTTTTCCGCAACATAGGCATTATTGGGCGTGCTGTTGAAGCGCTTCTGGTACTCTTCCGTAACTGAATTGATGCGGGCGAGCTGTTCATAGATGCGCTGAGGGATCCTGATCAGCTGAGCCTTGTTGATGGCTTCCATGATCGCCTTGCGGATCCAGTAGACGCTGTAGGAAGCGAAAGGAACGTTCATCTGCGGATCATAGCGGTCAACGGCCTTCAGCAGGCCGATGTTTCCTTCCTGAAACAGATCGTATTGGGTAAGGTATTCGCAGCTGTACTGCTTGGCCAGCTGAACGACCAGCCGCAGGTTGGCCTTGATGAAGCGGTCGCGGGCCAGCGGGTCGCCCTGTTTGATCTTTTCGGCCAGCTGCTGCTCCTCTTCCCTGGTCAGCAGCGGATAGATGGAGATCTCGGTGAAATACGGAGACGGATAGTTTATCGGTTCCGTTGTCGTCATGTTGAAATCGTTCTGGCAGATCCAGACGATCAGTTCGTTGATCTGGTCATCGGAAAGCGCCAGCGGTCTGATGATCTCATCCATGTCGCCGTAGTCGATGTATCCCTTTTCCTTCTTCAGCTTCAGCAGCTGCTTCTTCAGTTCGTCCATGCCGTTATTGTAGCACAGTAAGCCGCTTTCCGTTAAGAAGGCAGATGAAAACAGCGCGTCAGCGGCGCTGTTATCTGTTTTATATGACTGTATTGGGATTCTATAATGTCAGCTTCTGTCTACGAAATCCTTCAGACGCTTGCTGCGGGTCGGGTGCTTCAGTTTCCTGAGCGCCTTGGCTTCGATCTGACGGATGCGCTCACGGGTGACATTGAATTCCTTGCCGACTTCCTCCAGGGTGCGCTGGCGGCCGTCGATCAGGCCGAAGCGCAGCTGCAGGACCTTGCGCTCTCTCTCGTTGAGAAGCGAGAGAACTTCGTTGATCTCGTCCTTGAGCAGTTCCTTGGTCGCGTATTCATCGGGTGAAAGAACCTGCTTGTCTTCGATGAAGTCGCCGAGGTGGGAGTCGTCTTCTTCGCCGATCGGGGTTTCCAGGGAAACCGGGTCAAGGGCGATCTTCTGGATCTCCCGGACCTTCTCCGGGGTAATGCCATTGCCCATCTTTTCGGCGATCTCTTCAGAATTGGGCTCGCGTCCCAGTTCCTGAACCAGCTGTCTCTGGACTCTGGTCAGCTTGTTGATGGTTTCAACCATGTGGACGGGAATGCGGATGGTTCTGGCCTGGTCGGCGATGGCTCTGGTGATGGCCTGACGGATCCACCAGGTAGCGTAGGTTGAGAACTTGAAGCCCTTGGTGTAGTCAAACTTGTCAACGGCCTTTACCAGACCCAGGTTACCTTCCTGGATCAGGTCCAGAAACTGCAGTCCGCGGCCGACATACTTCTTGGCGATGGCCACGACCAGACGCAGGTTGGCGGTAATGAGCTCGTCCTTGGCTTCACTGTCGCCGGCGACGATGCGCTGGGCAATTTCCTTTTCCTGTTCGGCATTCAGCAGCGGCACCCGGCCGATCTCCTTGAGATACATCTTGACCGGATCGTTTACCAGCTTGTAGGGCAGGTCCGCATATTCCTTGTACTTATCTGTTTCCTCACTGCTGGAGGCGCTGTCATAATCAACGGAAAGATCAACATCCTCGATCTCCTCCTCGATGTCCTC
>JAGAFL010000107.1:0-31068 GCA_017612595.1 Erysipelotrichaceae bacterium
AGAGCGCCTGCGCCTTGACGGCCGGCTTCTCAAACAGGACGCTGAGCTGCATCAGGGCGACCGGCTGCTCTTTTACTATGCCAAGCCGCAGCCGCTGAACTACAAACCGGTCGGTTTTGATCTGAAGATCCTGTATGAAGATGATCTGCTGCTGGTCGTCGACAAGCCGGAGGGATACATCATCCATTCCGACGGTACCGAGGAAAGCCGGCGCAGCGACCCTCTTACGGTCAACAACTTCGTGGCCGGATACTATGAAAGGACCGGTCAGAGCCACGGCATCTACAATCTGCACCGGCTGGACCGGGAGACTTCAGGCTGTCTGCTCTACTGCAAGGAATCCTATCTGGTCTCCTACTTCTCCCACGCCATCGAAAACAAGCAGATCAGGCGCAGCTATCTGGCCATGGTGGAAGGAGTGCTGCGCAGACCGGTGATGATTGACAGGCCGATCGGAAGAGACCGGCATGTTTCCAACCGCTTCCGGATCTCCCGAACCGGCAAGAATGCCGTGACTGAAGTCACGCCGCTGAGCCGCGGCAAAGGCGTTACTCTGGTAAGCTGCCTGCTGCAGACCGGCCGGACGCACCAGATCCGCGTCCACCTCTCCTCGATCGGCCATCCGATCGTCGGCGATGTCATGTACGGCGCAAAGGAAAACAAGAGGATGATGCTTCACTCCTGGCAACTGGAGTTCTACAGTCCTCTTGTCAATGAAACGGTTACGGTAATCTGCCCGCCTGACGACTGCTTCAGTCTTTGACGGCCCAGGCCGGGGTATCCTTGCCCCGTCTGATGATGACCGTCTTCTGGAAATCCGTCTGATTGAGGAATTCCAGGATCTTTCTGGTCTCATCATCCGTACAGCCGGCCAGAAGCTTGACTTCAATGTCTTTCTTCAGAATGTCGGCGCAGACGACCAGAGCATCAACGCGGGAGGTATTGAGTGAGCCCACATACACGTTGATCTTCTCGTCAGAAACATCGTCACCCAGGGTGCCGTAGTCAACCGGATAGACCAGGTTATTATAGAAAGCATGTGTCGAGCCCTTGGGCTGGTTGATCGTCAGATCGCTGGAAAGATACAGCGTATCGACTTTCTGCCAGAAATAGGCATTGTTTTCAAACTCCACAATATCACCTTCCAAATCGTTAATGGTATTATATATAACCATAATTTATTATACAAGTTAAAAAATCGGACAAAACCGGCCGCTTCTGTTGAACCGCGACCGGTAAAACAGCAGAAAAGCATTGATATTTAATGCTTTTTTCATTTTTCATTAATCTGTAAAAATTTTCTTTTTTCTCCGAAAAAAATGTCATTTTTCTCAGCGCATTGATATCCCTGGGCCATCGGCGGAGAACATGCTATAATGATTACAGCATGAAACCCGGAGGTATAATATGGACCCGAAACAGAGAGTCAGAGATTTCTTAGCGAAGTATGATCAGCTGCCGGAAGGCGTTGATCTGCAGAAGTGCATGGATGCCATGCTTGAAGAAATGCAGCAGGGGCTGGACGGAAGAGATTCATCACTGATGATGATCCCCACCTATCTGTCATCCAACGGCGCCGCCAAGCTGGAAGAGCCGGTCATCGCCATCGATGCCGGCGGCACCAACCTGAGAACTGCCCTAGTCAGCTTTGACAAAAACGGCAGGCTGAACGTCAGCCACCTCGCCAAGCAGGCAATGCTGGGCGTGGAGAAGCAGCTGAACAAGGATGAATTCATTGAAGGCATCTGTCAGCTGGTTCTGCCGTTACTGGAATACACCGACAAGATCGGCTTCTGCTTCTCCTTCCCCTGCGAGATCCAGCCGGACAAGGACGGCAGGATCGTCCGCTTCAACAAGGACGTCAAGGTCAGCGGCGCGGAAGGCGCGATGCTGGGAGCCGAGATGAAGAAATGGTTCAAGGCTCATGGCGTGGAGAAGGAAATCTCCATAGCCATCCTTAATGATACCGTCGCCACCCTTCTGGGCGGCCCGGCCATTACCGACAGCCGCAACGTGGACGGCCAGATCGGCCTGATCGTCGGCACCGGATCAAACACCGCCTACAGCGAAAACTACGACAAGATCGGCAAGGCGCATCTGAACGGCGAAGGCACGATGATCATCAACATGGAATCAGCCGGCTTTGACCGCTTCGAGATGGGCGAGTTTGAAAAGCGCATGGACAAGGCCAGCGGTACTCCGGGCGTCCATCCGCTGGAAAAGTGCATCTCCGGCCTCTATCTCGGACATGTCATCGGTCAGACCATCCTGCAGGCCAGCAGAGAAGGCCTGTTCTCGGAGAAAAACAGAATTGAAGAGCTTCCGGAATTCTCAATGGCCAAGGTCGATGCCTTCCTGAGAGATCCGCATGGCGACAATCTGCTGGCAAATGCCTGCGGCAGCGACGAAGACGTGGAGATCATGTATCAGTTCGTCGAGCAGGCCATGGACAGGGCAGCGAAGCTCATCACCGTCAACCTGGCAGCCTGCATCGTCAAGATGGACGGCGGACGGAAGGCCTGTTCACCGGCCCGCATCGTCGTCGAGGG
The DNA here is from genome assembly GCA_017612595.1 of Erysipelotrichaceae bacterium. Classification (GTDB taxonomy): domain Bacteria; phylum Bacillota_I; class Bacilli_A; order Erysipelotrichales; family Erysipelotrichaceae; genus UBA1783. The sequence goes on from JAGAFL010000107.1 coordinate 2,550, forward strand.
CACGACCATCCTGAAGGGCTACAGCTACTTCCAGAGACTCGACTACTTCATGCGGCAGTTTGTTACCGGACAGCTGGGACGTCACTATCAGTTTGTGACTGCCGACGACGCCAATCTGGCCGGCAGCGCCATCGCCGTGCTGCTCAACAGCTGAAGCATAAACCCAGAACCAATATGAAAGGCTTCCTGCGAAGCCTTTTTCTTTTTTAGAAATCGAGATTCCTCGGCGTTCTCGGATAGGAGAGGACGTCGCGGATGTTCTCCATGCCGGTGAGATACATCAGCAGCCGTTCGAAGCCGACGCCGAAGCCGGAGTGCTTGCAGCAGCCGTACTTCCGCAGATCCAGATACCACTGCAGGCTCTTGACCGGCACATGCATCTCGTCCATGCGGTTCAGCAGAACGTCGTAGCGCTCTTCTCTCTGGCTGCCGCCGCACAGTTCGCCGACTACCGGCATCAGCAGGTCGGTGGCCGCCACCGTCCGGTTGTCGTCATTGAGGCGCATGTAGAAGGCCTTGGACTCCTTGGGATAGTTCATGACGAAGACCGGGCCATGCTTTTCGGTCAGGTACTTCTCGTGTTCGGTCTGGATGTCCATGCCCCAGAAGACCTTGTTTTCGAACTGCTCTTCCACTTCCTTAAGTTCCTTAAGGGCATCCTCGTAATTGATGCGGGCAAAGGGGGTCTCCAGAACGTGGCTGAGTCTTTCCTTCAGAGTCTTGTCGATCATGCTGTTGAAGAACTCCATTTCCTCAGGACAGTTGTCAAAGACATAGTCGATGCAGTACTTGACCATGTCCTCCATCAGGTTCATGTCGTCTTCCAGATCGGCGAAGGCGATCTCCGGTTCGCACATCCAGAATTCGTTGGCGTGCTTCTTGGTGTTGGAGTTCTCGGCCCGGAAGGTCGGCCCGAAGGTGTAGACATCCCGGAAGGCCAGGGCATAGGCTTCCACGTGCAGCTGACCGGAAACGGTCAGGGAAGCCCGCTTGCCGAAGAAGTCCTCATCGTACTTGTCGTCAGTACGGGTAGTTACCGTGAATACCTCACCGGCGCCTTCGGCGTCGTTGCCGGTGATGATCGGGGTATGAACGTAGACGAAGCCCTGATCCTGGAAGAATTCGTGAATGGCCATGGCCAGAGCGCTTCTGACCCGGAAGACGGCTGAGAAGGTGTTGGTGCGCGGCCGCAGATGGGCCAGTTCGCGCAGGTACTCAAAGGAGTGCCTCTTCTTCTGCAGCGGATAGTCGCTGGTGCATTCGCCTTCAACCTGAGCTTCCGTGAGTTCCAGTTCAAAGGGCTGCTTGTTTTCCGGAGTGAGCTTGAATCTGCCGACGACCGTCAGGGCCGTTCCGGTCAGACAGTGGCCGATCTCTTCAAAGTTCTCCAGCGCCGGCGTGTAAACCAGCTGGCAGTTTCTGAAGTAGGTTCCGTCATTGAGCTCAATGAAGCCGACAGAGCCATTATTGCGGTTGGTCCTGACCCATCCCTGCAGCTGCACATACTGCAGGCCGTCAAGCTGCATCACGTTGTTGGCTCTGACCAGTTCAAACAGTTCCCTGATCGTCATGAATTCAAACATACAATTTCCTCCTTAAAAAATAAAACACTCCCTGCCTAAAGGAGCGATCTTTTACCGCGGTGCCATCCTACTTTGTTCTCTTCGCCTTAACGCGGCGTCCTCGGGACCGTCTACTCATTGCTTTTCTCCGGTCCGACTCGCAGAGTGTTGTCCTTGGGGCAGGTCACCGAAGCGCTCTCACCGTCCGCTTCTCGCTTTGCGTTCCCTCTTCCCAGGTTTCTCTGTTCTCAGTCTTTGAATTTCTTGATGGTATTGGCTTCGAATCCCAGGTCCTGAATGTTGGCAATGACATCAACGCTCTTGATGATCATGCCCTTCGGGGTCCTGATATGCATGTGGGTGAAGTCCAGAATGCCGATGATCCCGGCTTCCTTGAGCCGGTCGACGATCGGCTGAGCGTCACCGTTGATGGCCAGAATGGCCAGATTGCAGTCGGCAGGCATCTTTTCCTCCAGCTGGTCGATCGAATAGACGTTGATGCCCTTGATCTTGCGGCCGATGAGATTGGGATCGATGTCAAAGGCCATCACGATCTCACCGACTACGTAATCCCAGCGGTTGTAGTTCAGCAGTGCCTGTCCGAGGTTGCCGACGCCGATCAGGATGATCTTCTCGTCAAACCCGGTGCCCAGTACTTCGTTGAACACGGAGATCAGATTGTCCACATCATAGCCGTATCCCTGCTTGCCGAAGCGGCCGATCAGCGAAAGATCCCGCCTGATGGTCGTGGAGGGGATGTTGACATACTCACTCAGCTGGGGAGAGAGAATTCTCTTGACTCCCTGTGAGGATAATTTGCGCAGGGCTTTCAGATAGATCGGATAGCGCTGCATCGTTGCCTTGGGCACAATAGTGGTTCTGCTCATGTTCATCACGCGTTCAGTTTACCACATATGTTCAAACTTGTGAAGAATCTTTTTATTTTTAACAAATAATGCTGTCTTACTGTCCGGAAAGCAGCTGCGGATCAAAGTACTCGTCATAGCCTTCGTAAATGTAAAGATGCTTGTACTTGAGGATCCTGGTGACGGCCATGTCCACGATGTCCATGCTCAGCTGGCCGCTTTGAGCCCGGCTGAGCAGTTCGCCGAACAGCTTGCGGGCATCCCGGGGACACAGCAGCATGTCGCAGCCGGCTTCCAGAGCCGCCTGAGCGATGTCGCCGTCACTGCTGTAGCGGCTGTTCTTCAGACCCTTCATCTGCAGGGAATCGGTGATCACCAGTCCCTGGAAACCGTATTTCTCTCTCAATAGCCCGGTAATGGCGTCTCTGTCCAGGGTAGCCGGCATGAGGTAGTTCTCATCGCCTTTCTCATGCAGGTCAGCCAGGGCGATGTGACCGGCCATGATGGCCGGAACGCCTTCCTCAATGGCCTTCAGGAAGGGTATCGTCTCAAACGATTCCACCTGATCCATTGTCCGGTAGTTTACCGCCAGGGACAGATGGGTATCCTCGGTGGTGGAGCCGTGACCGGGATAGTGCTTATACACCGGCACGACCCCTCTGCTCAGCAGTCCCTGCGCCAGGGCTGAAGCCATCCGGGTGACCAGTTCGGCGTCAGAACCGAATGAACGGCTGGAAATGACGGTATTGGCGGCTGACACATTGATGTCAGCCACCGGCGCGAAGTCCATGTTGATGCCGAAGACCCGGCAGATCTCCCCCAGCCTTTCCCCTGTCTTAAGGGCCAGCTGCGGATCGCCGCTGTTTCCTACCGACAGCATGTCCGTTATCTCCTCGACCTGATATCTGTCATCTTTCAGGCTTCTGGTCCTCTGGACCCGGCCGCCTTCCTCATCGCAGCCGATGAACATGGGAATGCTGACCCTTTCCCTGATGCTTCTGACCAGTTTCAGGGTCTTCTCGTAGGTCGAGAAATTCTCGCCGAAGAGAATGAAGCCGCCCGGCTGGATGTCCTTAAGAAGGCTGTCCAGCCTGTCGTCCATCGCGGAACGGCGGTATTCGATGAAAAGCAGCTGGCCGATCTTCTGTTCAAGGGTCAGCCGCTGTTCTTCGATGTAGTACTGCTTGTCCATGATAAAAACTCCCCTCTCATCGCGGTGATCAGCCTGCAGTTTTCCGCTGCCGTTACAGCCGGTCAGCGAAAGGACCATCAGGAAGGCGATCGTGATGATCAGGAAGTTCTTCATGCTAATACGCTCCCGGCATTTCCAGCGAGGCGTCCGCGCTGACGGAATAGTCAGCCCTGATGCCCTTCTTATAGGCGACATAGCCGCTGGCGCCGATCATGGCGGCGTTGTCCGTGCAGCAGGACAGCGGCGGAATGATGTATTCGATCTGCGGATATCGCTCCATCCGCTGCTGAACGATCTCTCTTAACCGCGAGTTGGCAGCGACGCCGCCGGCCAGAACCAGCTGCCTTACCTCATTGTTCTGCAGAGCCAGTTCGACCCGGTCCCAAAGGGCGTTCAGCGCCGTTTCCTGGAAGGAGGCGCACATGTCGGCGACATTGAGCTGTTCGCCGTTTCTCTGTAGCCGGTTGATGTACTGCATGACGGCGCTCTTCAGACCGCTGAAGGAGAAGTCCAGTTCATTGTCGGTTCTGGGTTTGGGCAGACGGTAGACCGGCCTGCCCTCCCGGGACAGCCTGTCGATCTTGGGGCCGCCGGGATAGGGAAGTTCCAGAACCCGGCCGACCTTGTCGTAGGCTTCGCCCACGGCATCGTCATTGGTCGTGCCGATGACGTGGAAGTCATAGTCTTCCTTCATCAGCACCAGTTCGGTGTGACCGCCGGAAACCACCAGCGCCAGAAGCGGGAACTTCAGTTCGCCGACAAAGGCATTGGCGTAGATGTGGCCGGTCAGATGCTGAACGGGGATCAGCGGCTTGTCATAGGCAAAGGCCAGTGTCTTGGCCGCCAGCACGCCGACGTGCAGGGAACCGATCAGACCGGGGCCCTGGGTAAAGGCTATTCCATCAACGTCCTCAACGCCGATGCCGGCCTTTTCCAGCGCCTGGCTGATGACGACGGAAATGTTCTCCACGTGAATGCGGCTGGCCACTTCAGGCACCACGCCGCCGTAAAGGGTGTGGACGTCGATCTGGCTGGCCACGATGTTGGACAGGATTTCCTTTCCGTTGCGGACGACGGCACAGGCTGTTTCATCACAGCTTGATTCGATTGCCAGCAACAATATGTCTTTTTCCATTCTCAGATTCCCCTCATCATCAGATAGGCATCTTCATAACCGTCAGCCGTGCGGTAGTAGCCCGGACGGGTGTTGATGATTATGAAGTCAAAATGCTCGTACATGCTGATGGCCGCCTGGTTGCTGACGCGGACCTCCAGCGAAATGTTCTCACAGTGCTGTTCTCGGGCCTGGGCGATCAGATGGCGCATCAGCTGGCCGCCGTAATGGCGTTTCTGATGCTCCGGAGCGACGGCGATCGCGGCGATCTCCGCCCGCTCAAAGATGGTCCACAGGTCATAGTAGCCGACGATCTTTCCCTGCTGCTCCAGGACCCAGAGTCGGCTGTAGGGATTCTCGTTCAGCTCGTAGAGATACTGGCTGCGGTTCCAGGTGCCGATCGGGAAACACTTCTCCTCAATCGCCAGGACCTCATCCAGATCGCTGACGCGCATCCGGCGCATCATTTAAGGTACTCTTTCCGGCTCTTGAAGTATACCGGAGCCAGACGGTCAACGTCCTCTTCCTTCTGCCACAGGCTCTTCAGGGCGAAGAAGTTGTCAGCCAGATGTTCGTAGCGGTCTTGACGGCCGAACAGGTGCAGATCACCGAAGAATTCACAGTTCTCCTTTTCCAGCAGCGTTTCAGCTTCCTGGTTAAACAGGATGCTCTCCGGTTCCAGAACCTTCCCGTCGCGGTAGCGGCCGCTGTAGACTCGCTTGGCCCGGGCATCTATCAGCACCCGGCAGTCACTTCTTCCCGCGTAAAGCTGCAGGGTGGAAAGGGTGTATACGTTCTTGCCGGTGATCGAGCCCAGAACCTTGGCCACGGTCATGCCGATGCGCACGCCGGTATAGGAACCCGGACCCCGGGTAACGACGATATCATCGACCTGTCCGATGGTCAGAGAGTTGCGCTTCAGCAGTTCATCCATCTGGCTGATGATGTATTCCGACTGCTGCTTGAAGCAGTCAAGCTGAACGGCATCGACGACGCCGTCTTCATTCATGAGGACGATCAGCAGAAACAGATGCGAAGTATCGATTCCTAATGCATACATAGCTGTTCCACGATCCTTTCATTCTCTTCTCCATAGGCCCTGATCTGCAGCCGGCGGCTGTCATCATCATTGATGGAGAATTCAATGTTTATGCACTCTTCAGGCAGGATGTCCTGAATGAAATGGCTCCACTCGATGACGCAGACGCCGTCACCGGCGATGTATTCCTCAAAGCCCAGATCCTGATCCAGGCCTTCCAGACGGTAGGCGTCGATGTGATACAGCGGCAGCCTTCCCTGGTAGATCTTCAGGATGGTAAAGGTCGGTGAGGTAACGTTTCTGGTGATGCCCAGCCCTCTGGCCAGACCCTGCGTAAAGGTCGTCTTGCCGGCTCCCAGCTGTCCGGAAAGGGTCAGCAGAGCTCCAGGATACAGGAAAGCGGCCAGCTGGCCGGCCAGCTGACGGGTCTCATCGGCACTGTGGGTATGCAGTATGACTTCCTTCATGTTTCTCACCGAATCAATTATAAACCAACCGACCCCTAAAGTGAACAATTCCATCCCGCAGAAAAGACCGCCGGTCAGCGGTCCCTGATGCTTCAGTGAATGTTCTGCGGATAGTCGAGAACGATGATCTCGTCCTGCAGTTCATCCGAAAGTTCCAGCGTATCGGAAGTCAGCCAGATGACCTTTTCAAACCGGTCGGTGAACTCCTGGACGCTGCCCAGCACCTCGTATCCCAGATCGCCTTCATGGTAGTGCATCGGGATGGTGATGCGCGGGCGCAGCTGTTTCACGATCCTGGCTGCCTGCAGGGCATCGATGGTGAAATAACCGCCGACCGGGATCATCAGGACATCCAGGTCCCGCAGTTCCTCAGCCTGCTCAAAGGTCAGATCGCAGCCCAGATCGCCCAGGTGGGCAACCCGGTAGCCTTCAGCGGTAATGACGTGGATGGTGTTGGGCCCTCTCTTGGCGCCCATCTGGTCGTCGTGGAAGCTCTCCAGTTTCTCGACCTCAAAGGCCCGGCCGGCCGGCAGAAGCCTGATACAGCCGACGGCGTTGTGGTCATGATGCTGATGGGAGCACAGCACCATGTTGGCGCTCTCCCTTACCGGACGGTAGCCCGGTACCGAGCCGTCTTCAAACGGGTCAATGACGAGAGATTCATCTTCAGCGGTAATCTTAAAGCAGGCGTGGCCCAGCCATTGTATCAGCATTGTCTCTTTCTCCTTTTACCTTATATTGGAATTATAAACGATTTTGGGCAAATTATGTTGTAAAAAGACCGGCCTTATGATAATATACCTTCGAATTGAGGGAGTAACTGGCACGTTAGTGCGGTATGTCACCAGCACGGATGAATATCCTGGCATATCTTAAATAGTGAGACTCGATGCAGTGTTTACTGTGTTGAGGGCAATTCTCAGGCACAGTACTGAGTTTTTTATTATCTGGGAGGTAATATGAATTACTATTTCAAGGAAACTGAAGAAGTTCTGAAGGAAGTTGACTCCAGCCCTGAAGGCCTCAGCAGCCAACAGGTAGCGGAGAGAGTCGAAAAATACGGCAAGAACCGACTGGAAGAGCCTCCGAAGAAGACGCTGGTTCAGCGCTTCTTCTCCTCACTGGCCGATCCGATGATCATCATGCTGCTGGCAGCCGCGGCGATATCCACCGTCACGACCGTCTATCAGAATGTCGCCCTGGGCGCTGACGAGTCCTATGCGGACCTGTTCATCATCCTGGCAGTCGTCACCATCAACACCATTCTCGGCGTCGTTCAGGAATCAAAGGCTGAGGAAGCCATCGCCGCTCTGAAGGAAATGACCGCCGCTACCAGCAAGGTCATGCGCGACGGTCAGCAGACCATCGTCAAGAGCGAGGATGTAACCATCGGCGATGTCATCATCCTGGAAGCCGGCGACGCCGTTCCGGCTGACTGCCGGATCCTGGAAAGCCATTCCCTGAAGCTGGAAGAGGCTGCCCTGACCGGTGAAAGCGTACCGGTCAACAAGATGGTTGACGCCCTGATGATGAAGGACGGCAAGACCGACGTACCGCTGGGCGATCGCGCCAACATGATCTACTCCGGATCCACCGTCGTCTACGGCCGCGGCAGCGCCGTGGTTGTCGGCATCGGCATGGATACCGAAATGGGCAAGATCGCTTCCGCTCTTAACCAGGCGGAAGATGAATCAACGCCTCTGCAGCGCAAGATGGCTGAGCTGTCAGCCGTGCTGACCAAGCTGGTCATCGCCATCTGTGTCTTCGTCTTCGTCTTCGGTGTCGGCCGGGAACTGATGTTCTCCGGCAAGGGAAGCGTTGACGTCTTCTCCGTCGTACTGGACACCTTCATCATTGCCGTAGCCCTGGCCGTAGCCGCCATTCCGGAAGGCCTGCCGGCCGTTGTTACCATCATCCTGTCCATCGGCGTCACCGCCATGAGCAAGCGCAATGCGCTGATCAGAAAACTGACCGCCGTTGAGACCCTGGGCTGCACGCAGATCATCTGCTCGGACAAGACCGGCACCCTGACCATGAACAGAATGACCGTTGTCGATTCCTTCGGCACCGCGGACACTCTGCTGGCCGGCGGCATGGCCTTATGCTCCGACGCCAAGATCGCCGACGGTGATCTCCAGGCTGTCGGTGAGCCTACCGAAGCAGCGCTGGTAAACTACGCGGCTCATAAATACAAGATGCCTTCCTCCATGCTGGACAGCGAACACCCGCGCATGGGAGAAGCACCGTTTGACTCCATGCGCAAGATGATGTCCGTTGTCGTCAAGGACGGCGACGGGTTCCGTCAGTATACCAAGGGCGCCAACGAGATCGTCCTTAACCTCTGCACTCATTATCTTGATGAAAACTGCGAGATCAAGCCGATGACGGAAAAGTACCGTACTACCGTCAATGCCAAGGCCAAGGAATTCGCCGACCGCGCTCTGCGTGTTCTGGGCCTGGGTTACCGCGACTATAAGCAGCTGCCGGAAAGCTTCGATGCCGAAGATCTGGAGAACAGCCTGATCTACGTCGGCTTTGTCGGCATGATCGACCCCTGCCGCAAGGAAGTCTATGAAGCCATTAAGGAGTGCTCTGAAGCCGGCATCCGTCCGGTCATGATCACCGGCGACCACATCGATACCGCCGCTGCCATCGGCAAGGACCTGGGCATCATCACTGATTCATCTCAGGCCATGGTCGGCTCGCAGCTGGACGGCATGAGCGATGAGGAACTGGTGGAAACCGTCAAGAAGGTTTCCGTCTTCGCCCGCGTACAGCCTGAGCACAAGACCAGGATCGTCCGGGCCTTCAAGTCCATGGGCTACATCTGCGCCATGACCGGTGACGGCGTCAATGACGCCCCGAGCATCAAGGCTGCCGACATCGGCATCGGCATGGGCATCACCGGCACCGACGTTACCAAGGGCGTCGCCGACATGGTGCTTGCCGATGACAACTTCGCGACCATCGTCAACGCCGTTGAGGAAGGCCGCAAGATCTACGACAATGTCAGAAAGGTCATTCAGTTCCAGCTGTCCACCAACATGGCTGAAGTCCTCACCATCTTCATCTCCTCACTGTTGGGAGTCAATATTCTCTCCGCTGCCCATCTGTTATGGATCAACATGGTCACTGACAGCGCTCCGGGCCTGGCCCTGGGCATGGAAAAGGCGGAAAGTGATCTGATGCGCCGCAAGCCGAGGAGCTCATCTGAGAGCGTCTTCGCACATGGCGCCGGCATCGACATGATCCTGCAGGGCATCTACATGGCTGCCGTGGTCGTCGCCTCCTTCTTCATCGGTGATTACCTGGAGAACGGCACCATCAATTTCAGCCAGCTGATCGCTAACGGTTCTGCTGACGGCATGACGATGGCGTTCCTTACCTGCAACTTCGTGGAAATGTTCCATGCGATCTCCATGCGTACGCAGAGAGGAAGCATCTTCAAGCTGAAGACCTTCAACTGGTGGCTTCTGGGAGCCTTCCTGCTCACCACGCTGCTCACCTGCTCGGTCATCTATACTCCGGGCCTCAAGGACCTCTTCGGCTGCACGGCCATCTCTCTCAGGGAGTTTGCTGTCGCCTTCGGACTGGCCTTCAGCGTCATTCCGGTACTGGAGATCTTCAAGGCCTGCTTCCGCGCAGCTCATCACCGCAGAAAACAGCAGAGACAACCGCAGGCTCACAACTAAGCAGACTGGGAAGCGCTCAGCGCTTCCTTTTTTATTGAACGGCGTCCGTAAAATCGCTAAAATGGAAAAAGAAGCCGCTCAGGCGGCAAAAGATCATCATCGGTGACCGGGAGGACATGACATGGCAAAGGAACACTCAACCAATCCTGAATACGTAGAGCGATTGGTCAAACTGCTCAGCGAAGACATCAGCGCTGAGGATCTGGAAACAATAATCACAAACTATCATGCCTGTGACATCGCCGATGCCCTGGAAGAACTGACCGGTGAGCAGAGAAAGAAGATCTACGCTGCCGTCAGCGATGAGGAACTGGCCGAGATCTTCGCCTATCTGGAAGAAGTAGGCAAGTACATCGAGGAACTGCCGCTGGAAAGAGCTGCGGAAGTCGTTTCCTGGATGGACTCCGACGATGCCGTCGACGTCCTTGAGGAGATTGACGATACCATCGAGAACAAGATCGTTGACCTGATGGATGATGAGTCATCGGAAGACGTCAAGCTCATTCAGTCCTATAACGAGGAAGAGATCGGCTCCAAGATGACCACCAACTACGTAGTCATCAGCAATGACATGACCGTCAAGCAGGCCATGAAGTCACTGGTCGAGCAGGCCAGGGACAACGACAACATCTCCACTCTCTACGTCGTTGACAGGGACGAGAAATTCTACGGCGCCATCAACCTGCCCGATCTGATCATCGCCCGGGCGGACACGCCGCTGGAAAGCATCATTACCAATTCCTACCCGACCGTCTACGACCATGAGAAGGTCAGCGATCTGCTTGCCGACCTGCAGGACTACGCGGAAGATTCCTTCCCGGTCCTGGATAAGGACGATCACATTCTGGGCATCATCACCGCTCAGGACATCATTGAAGCCACTGATGAGGAACTCGGTGAAGACTATGCCAAGCTGGCCGGTCTTTCCGGCGAAGAGGACCTGCATGAAAAGACCTTCACCTCGGTAAAGAAGCGCATCCCCTGGCTCATCGTCCTGCTGGTACTGGGCCTGGGCGTCAGCTCCGTGGTCGGAACCTTCGAACATGTCGTCGATCTGATACCCCTGCTGTTCTGTTTCCAGTCACTGATCCTGGACATGGCCGGTAACGTCGGTACCCAGTCGCTGGCCGTCACCATCCGGGTCCTTACCGATGAGGACCTCAGTGTCAGGGACAAACTGGGACTGGTTCTCAAGGAGATAAGGGTCGGCATGTTCAACGGCCTGATCCTGGGAACCCTGGTCATTACCTTCATTACCGTCTACATCATGCTCGCCAAGGGCCAGCCCTTCGGCCACAGCCTGCTGATCTCGCTGTGCGTCGCGGCCGCTCTGGTGCTGGCCATGATCATCAGCAGCTTCATCGGTACCATCGTGCCGCTGATCCTGCACAGGATCAACATCGACCCGGCTGTCGCTTCCGGACCGCTGATCACCACGATCAACGACCTGGTCGCCGTCGTCAGCTATTACTCGCTGGCCTGGCTGTTATTGGTCGACATCTTCAAGCTTTACAGATAAGGCAGCCGGCAGCTGCCTTTTCTTTTCCGTCCGGCTGAAAGCTGTCAAAGCGCGGTCTCTTCGTTACTTTTTTCTGACGCCTGATGGTAAACCGTGCCATAATATATTAAAGAAACAAGAGGTGCATACCATGGTTTACATCATCATCGCTGCCATCGTCGTCATGGCCCTGCTGCTGGGATTGGGAAGAAGCCTTTTCGGCGACATCATTCACCTGATCTCCGCGATCGCTGCCTTTATTCTGGCTTTCGTCTTCAGCCCCCAGGTATCGGCAGCCCTGGCCTCATTCCTGAAGCCTGTTCTTGAGCAGAGCGTCAGCCTTGAGCCGGCTACGGAAGGCATTCTGCGATCGATCGTCAGCCCGCTTTCCTTTACTCTTGTCTTCATCGTTCTGTTCACGGTGATCGGGCTTATTACCCACATCATCAGCGAATTCATCAGACCGGAAAAGAAGCCCAAGTTTCTGCCAAAGCTGATCATCAATCTGCTGAGCGGCCTGCTGATTGCCTACGCGCTGCTCGTACCGGCCGGATACTATCCTCACAAGGCCGGGGCAATCGACAGATACGTCACTACCATCAATGACAGCATCAGTACCGCTGACCTGCTGCCCGGGGAAATCAGCCTTCCGGAGACCATCTACGGCCCGGTGCTCAACCGGATCACCGCTGCACCCGTTTCCCTGGATGACTTCACCGGCTTCCTTCAGGATCTTGATACCCTGGACTTCAGCAATCTCGACACCCGCTCACAGCTGATCGAACAGCTGAAGGCCAGCCCTGAAAAGGATGAAATGTGCGGCAACATCGTCAGCATGACCTACGAAAAGTTCATCGATTCCACCGACCGGAGAATCATGAAGGAGAAAGGCCGAATGTCAACCAAGCTTGACGCCATGCTGGTGATGACCCAATACAACTCCATCATCCGCATGTATCCCGACGCCAATGAAACCACGCTCAGCGCCATGCTGAGATCAGCGGACAGCGAAACCTATGATTTCGCGGCCGGACTGCTGGATGAGAATGACCTGAGAGTGTTCCACCCCTATCTGGGAAACAACGCTCCTCTGATTGCCCAGATCTTCCGGGAGATCGGTACCTTTGCCGACCGCAGCGACGCGGCCATTGCCCGGGAAGCCGAAGCTCTGGCCTACCTGCTTTCACCGAAAGGCAATTACCCCAACCTGCCGCTGAATTATCCCAAACTCGATGCCGCCAAGGTAGCCGGCTGCATCAGCAGCAGTACCATCCTGCAGAATGCCTTCATCAGCATTACCGAGGGCGGCAGCGTCTTTGACCCCTGCCGGATGAAAGGCACCGCCTACAGCGCCAGCGCCTCCAAGATCCTGAATGCTCTGAATTCCAAATACGGCCTGGCAGCTGACAGCCAGCTGTACAGAAGCCTGATGGCCTATTTCGGGCTTGGCGGAAACTAGCGCTGGGGACAGCGCAGACGAATGGTCCCCTGATAGAAAATAAGAGGTACTAACCATGAAATATCTGATCATTTTAGGCATTGTTCTGATGGCCCAGTTACTGGGAGTAAAAAGAAGCCTGTTTGCCGACCTGACTCATCTGCTTTCCGCTGTCAGCGGCTTTGTTCTGACGCTGATACTTGCCCCGCAGCTCGCCGCCAGGCTGACCGCCCTGCTGAAGCCGGTCCTGGTGAAATTCCTTACGCTGAGCGATCTGCTGGAAAGGATACTGGCCGCTCTGACCGGTCCGCTGGTCTTTACGGCCGCCTTCATTGTCTTTTTCACCGTCATCGGTCTGTTCACCCACATCATCAACAATCTGATAAAGCCGAAGAAAAAACCGAAAATGGTTCCCAAGCTGATCCTCAATCTGCTCAGCGGTCTATTGATCGCCTATGCTCTGCTGATGCCTCTTGGCTATTATCCCAACCGGAAAGCCGCAGTTGACTGGGTTGCCGGGGAAGCCGGATATGAAGGTAGCATCAGTGAACTGATTCCTGAAAGCTATCAGCTTCCGGAAGTCCTTTTCCGGCCGCTGATCAGCCGGCTGACCAGTTTCAGGCTGATCGATTTCTCCGCAACCGCTGATGAAGCCCTGGACGCCTATAACGAAATGAGCCAACTGGAGATCCAGAAGAGTGACGGGCGGATGCAGCTGATCCAGCGGATCGCCGATGATACGCAGAAAGATGAACTCTACGGCATAATCGTCGAGATGCTGACTGACCGCTTCCCGCTGGCCTATGACCGCCAGATCATGGCGGTAGACGGCAGAATGTCCGTCAAGCACCGGGCGGCCATCGGCCTGGATCACATCCTGTCCGTCTTCCGCTCCCGTCCCGGAGCCGATAACCATGCGACGGTACTGGAAATGCTGAAGACGGCAGACGCAGAAAGCTATGAGCTCGTCGCCTCGCTGTGCCGGCCGGAGACCTTCGATGTCTTCAACGATTCCGTCGGCGCCAACGCTCAGCTGACAGCCGAGATCATGCGTCAGATCGCTGCCGTGACTGACCGCAGCGACGCCGCCATTGAAAAGGAAGCGGAAGCCCTGACCTACCTGCTTTCCCCGGCCGGTTCCAAGCTGTTCTCCTATAACTACAGTGAAATGAAGACGGAACTGGCAGCCCGTTACATCAGCGACAGCGTCATCATGCAGAACGCCTACATCAAGGTGACCGACGGCGGAAAGATCATGGACCCCTGCAACATGGGCACTCTGGTCTATCACGACCGGGCCGTCGCCATCATCAAGACCATGGTCGATCAGTACGGACTGAGCGCGGACAGCGAACTTTACAGAAGCCTGGTAGCCTATTTCGGCATAACCGACATGTAATCAGTGCTTTCTGTCAAACGCACATTAAAAGCGCAGCGGCTTACCGCTGCGCTTTACTGTTGGCTTGCTGTTACTTTACGGTTGCGTGGATCAGGTCCAGAACTTCCTCAGCCGTGCAGCACTGGATGGCCTTGTCAGCCAGCTTCTTCATATCCTCATAGGATACGCTGTTGGCAACCTTGCGGGCCTTCAGAATGCTGGTGGCGCTCATCGAGAACTCGTCCAGGCCCAGACCCATCAGAACGCTGATGGCATCCGGTTCACCGGCCATTTCTCCGCACATGCCGCACCATTTGCCTTCCTTGTGGGCTCCGTCAATGGTCATCTTGATGAGCTTCAGGATGGAGGGGTTGAACGGCTGGTAGAGGTAGGCAACCTTCTCGCTCATTCTGTCAGCTGCCATGGAGTACTGGATCAGGTCATTGGTGCCGATGGAGAAGAAGTCGGCTTCCTTGGCAAACTGATCAGCCAGAACGGCAGCGGCCGGAATCTCGACCATCATGCCGACTTCGATGTCATCGCCGATCTTGACGCCTTCAGCGACGAGCTTGGCCTTCTCTTCCTCAAAGACCTTCTTGGCTTCCCGGAATTCGCCCAGAGTGGCGATCATCGGGAACATGATCTCCAGCTTGCCGTAGGCGCTGGCTCTGATCAGAGCTCTCAGCTGGGTTCTGAAGATGTCCTTGCGGTCCAGGCACAGTCTGATGGCCCTGTAACCCAGGAAGGGGTTCATTTCCGGATCGATCGGCAGATAGGGAAGCTTCTTGTCGCCGCCGATGTCCAGGGTACGGACAACGACCGGCTTGGGATTCATGGCTTCCAGAACCTTCTTATAGGCGACGAACTGCTCTTCTTCGGTAGGCAGAGCCTGAGCGTTCATGTACAGGAATTCGGTACGGTACAGACCGACGCCCTCACCGCCGTTGGCGATGACGCCGTCGACATCGTTGGGAGTGCCGATGTTGGCAACCAGCAGGACCTCATGGCCGTCGGTGGTGCAGCTCTTGGCATCCTTCAGGACCTTCAGAGCCTCCACTTCCTCACGGTAGGCGTCTGCCTTCTTCTGATATTCGGCAACGGTTGCTTCATCGGGATTGACCAGCAGTTCGCCCTTGATGGCGTCCAGGATCAGCAGGTCCCCGTGCTTGACTTCACTCATGACGTGCTCGATGCCGACGACCGCCGGGATCTCCAGGCTTCTGGCCATGATGGCGGAGTGAGAAGTACGGCCGCCGACTTCGGTGGCGAAGCCCTTGGTATATTTCTTGTTGAGCTGAGCAGTATCGGAAGGAGTCAGGTCGTGGGCCACGACGATGCTCTCTTCATTGATCAGTGACAAATCGGCGATATCGATGCCCAGAATGTGATACTTGATCCTTCTGGTAACGTCGCGGATGTCGGCTGCTCTTTCTCTCATGTATTCATCATCCAGCGATTCGAACATGGAGATATAATTGCCGGCTACCTGATCGAGAGCGTAATCGCAGTTGACCTTTTCGTTCTCGCACATGTTCTGCACTTCCGATTCCATGGCCGGGTCTTCGGCAACCATCAGGTGAGCATCGAAGATGGCCAGTTCCTCGTCGGACAGACGGCCGACAGCGGCGTTCTTGATCTTCGTGATATCTTCCTTGCACTTCTTCAGAGCATTCTTGAAGCGGGCAAATTCAGCTGCCGGATCACAGCCGGTCTTCTTCTCGATCGTGACTTCCGGTGTCTCCAGCTTGTATGCTTTCGCAATCGTGATTCCACTGCTTGCAGCGATACCTTTCAACATATTATTCCTCCTGTTTTTTATGTATTCTGTTAAGTTAATCTTATCATTTATACCCTACCATTTCAAGCGACGGAAAAGTTCGGTAATGGCTTTTCTCTTCAGCCGGTAATAGGTCGTCTTGGAATAAAACAGCTGCCACCAGTAGCGCGGCGCCTGCTGGACATACTCCCTTTCCAGCAGGAAACGGTACTCTTCCGGCAGCGAGGAAAGCACGAAGTCCACCAGCTGATAAAGCCGGTAGTTTTCGTCCTCTTCCTTAAGGGTAAAGCTTATGAAGGCTGTCCGGTTGTACAGTTCAAACAGATCTCTGGCCCGGCGGTCAAGTTCCTTGTAATCCATGATCATCACTCCCGTAATAAAGTATACGGGCAAAAGGCTGAAAGTCCTTGATCTTACCCAAATGGGAAAAAGAGCCCGGTTAAAGGCCCTGAGTTCAATTTTATTGGCAGGGTAATTCAATTTTATTTTGAACTTTCTGTTGATAATCAGCCGCTGTAGTGCTATGATGAGACCAATATTAACCGCCCGGCGGTTTAGGCGGGCGGTAATTCAAATCCGGAAGAGGAGGGTTCAAAATGAGCAGTGAATCATTTGCCGAAAAACTGAGAAACGCCATGAACAGAATGGGCTACAAGCAGATCGACCTGGTCAATCTGGCCCAGAAGGACGGCATCGCTCTGGGAAAGAGCCACATCAGCCAGTATCTTTCCGGCAAGGTCAGACCGCGCCGGGACATTACCGGCTGGCTTACTGACGTTCTGGAAGTCAGCGACGACTACTTTGATGAAGAGGAAGTCCGAAAGGCTGAAGACAGCCCGTCCTGGTTCCGCAAGTCCAGCAAGCTGGACAACGTTCTCTATGACGTGCGCGGACCGGTCGTTGACCTGGCCCGGGAAATGGAACTCAACGGCACCCACATTCTGAAGCTCAACATCGGCAATCCGGCTCCCTTCGGCTTCAGGACCCCTGATGAGATCATCTATGACATGTCCTCCCAGCTGACTGAGTGCGAAGGCTACTCGGACTCCAAGGGTCTGTTCAGCGCCCGCAAGGCCATCATGCAGTACGCCCAGCTCAAGCACATCCCCAATGTCACCATGGAGGACATCTATACCGGCAACGGCGTCAGCGAACTGATCAACCTGTCAATGAGCGCTCTGCTGGACAACGGCGATGAGATCCTGATCCCCTCGCCTGACTACCCGCTGTGGACGGCCTGCGCCACGCTGGCCGGCGGCCGGGCGGTACATTACCTGTGCAATGAGGAAAACAACTGGTATCCGGACATTGACGACATCAGAAGAAAGGTGTCATCCCGCACCAAGGCCATCGTCGTCATCAACCCGAACAACCCCACCGGCGTGCTCTACCCTCAGGAGATCCTCGAGCAGATCGTCGCCATTGCCCGGGAGCACCGGCTGATCATCTTCTCCGATGAGATCTATGACCGGCTGGTCATGGACGACCTCAAGCACGTCTCCATCGCTTCGCTGGCCGATGACCTGTTCTGCGTCACCTTCAGCGGTCTGTCCAAGTCACACATGATCGCCGGTTACCGCGTCGGCTGGATGATCCTTTCCGGCAATAAGAAGCTGGCCAGCGACTACATCCAGGGAATCAACATGCTCTCCAACATGAGACTGTGCTCCAACGTCCCCGGCCAGTCGATCATTCAGACGGCCCTGGGCGGTCATCAGAGCGTCAACAACTACATCATTCCCACCGGCCGGCTCTACCAGCAGCGCAATTTCATCTATGATGCCGTAGAGAAGATCCCCGGACTCAGCGCTGTCCGGCCGCAGGCGGCCTTCTACATCTTCCCGAAGCTGGACATCAAGCGCTTCAACATCCACGATGACGAGCAGTTTGCCCTTGACCTGCTGAAGGAGAAGAAGGTTCTGATCGTTCACGGCAAGGGCTTCAACTGGCCCCGCCCCGACCACTTCCGGATCGTCTATCTTCCCAGGATCGAGGTACTGAGCGAGTGCATGGAAAAACTGGCGGACTTCCTGTCCGTCTACCGACAGAGATGAAAAGACGCCTGTCCACTACGGACAGGCGTTTTCTTATTTCTCAGCGGAAATCTAGAGATTGGCGTCGTCGGGGAAGACGATGCCGGCGCTCTGACGCGCCCGGGTCAGCACTTCCATGACATCCATGGTGTGCTGCAACAGCTCAGCTGCGGCGGCCGTATCGTGACTGTCGATGATCCTGACGAATTCTTCGAATTCCGGCTTCATCCTGTGCACGTCGCCGTCCAGATCATAATGCAGCGCCGGCTGCTTATTAAGCTGGAAGGAGAAGTCCGTCAGCGTAAACAGCGGTGAAGAGGTATACAGGCAGCCCCTGTTTCCCTGCACGCAGTTCAATAACGGCGCTCCGCAGTCCTTGGCGGCGATCAGGGAAGCCTTGAAGCCATCGTATTCCAGCACCAGAACGCCGGAAGTGTCGATACCCCTTTCGATGTTGGGATAGTAGTGAACGGCCCTGGGCTTGCCCAACAGGCCGACCGCTACGTGGATGTTGTAGATGTTGAGGTCCATCAGCGCGCCTCCCGACTTGGTAACGTCAAAGGCCGGCTTGATGATGCCCTTCAGGAAGTCGTCGTAGCGGGAGGAATACTGCGTGTAGTTCAGGGTGACGATCTTGATGTCACCCAGCTGCGGCAGCAGCTGCTTCATCTTCAGATAATTGGGATTATGCTGATTGGTGATCGCCTCGACGATTATCAGCCCTTTTTCTTCAGCCAGTTTCTTCAGAACCCCAGCCTGTTCATAGTTTGAGCAGAAGGGCTTTTCCATGATGACGTTCTTGCCCGCTTCCAGGGCTTTCTTGCCCATGGTATAGTGCACGAAATTGGGAACGCCGAGATAGACCGTCTCGACTTCCCCGTCCGCCAGCATTTCATCGTATTCATAGTAGATCTTCCGGATGCCGTGCTGGCGGGAGAACATCTCCATGCGCTGCTGATCTACCGGCAGCGAGCAGATCGCTACCTTGTCAACTTCCCTGACTTCATCGATGAACTGCATCAGCGTTTCCACGATCAGTCCGGCTCCGGCTATGCCAAGCTTCATCTTATTTCACCTCCAGGAACTTCAGAATCTCTTCCCTGCGGTCTTCCATGTCCTGATAACCTAATTCATACATCTCTTCGATCTGTTCTCTGGTGCCCGAGAAACGGCCCACGCCGGTGTCCCGGCTGGGACGGATCAGCATGGCATCGCCGCTCTTTTCCAGTTCATAGACGTCATTCATCTCCTGATAGTAGGTCTCGACCCGGTGATCAAGCGTTTCCAGCATGACCGGATACCGGCGGTACATGAGCCTTAGCAGCAGATTGGTGAAGAAGCCGTTGGGCTTGCGGACGTAATTTTTGTCCTTGGTGACGATGACCAGATGCCTGGTGTGGCCGGTTTCCCTGCTGCGGTCGATCGAAACCATGTGCCTGATGCCGCCGTCCAGAAACTTCTCGCCGTTGATCTCCACCATGCGGCTGACGATCGGCAGCGAGCAGGCGGCCTGGATGATCCAGGTATCCTCGTCCAGTCCGAACTGATCGTAGTATTCCAGGCACTGCCTGGTCATGTTGAATACGCCTACTTCCACCCTGCCCTCCTGGCTGCGGAGATACTGAAGCGAACTGCCGTAGGTTTCCGCCAGATACTTGCTGATCAGATAGCGGAAGGAGACGATGCTGGCTTCATGCAGGACGGCCGAAAGACCGAATACCCGCTTGTCGGTTACCCCGTCGATGGCGATGCGCTTGCTGACGTCGTCCTTGCCCGCCATGTAGTTGAAGCCGTAGCAGGCGGAAGCGGAAATGGTGACCGTATAGTCAAAGTGAATGTCATGGTCGCTGAGCCATTTCAGGGCTCCGGCCGTATAGGCCCCCCGGAAACCGCCCCCTTCCAGTACCAGACCGTAGCGCTTATCCACGATCCTCACCGTCACAGTCAAAGATGATGCCGGCCTTCAGGCGGCAGTCAGTCAGAACTTCGTGGATGTCCAGTACCTGCCGGAAGGGATTCATCACCGATTCCTGCAGACCGTTTTCCACGCCGTAGACGAAATCTCTTAATTCATTGGCGAACTGGTGGTCAAACGGTTCGCCGATCCTCACCTTTTCACCGCCCCTGGGCTGATAGTAGATCTCATCAAGCAGGGAGAGATGGGGAATGTAGATGTTTCCCTGCTCGCCCTGGATCTCGGAGACGATCTCGGTATCGGTAACCTTGGAGTGCCAGGCAATGGCGTCAAAGCCGTCGTATTTGAGCACGGATACACCCATGCAGTCAGCGCCGCTTTCCAGAATGCTGGCCTCGGAATAGATCTCCTGCGGCTTGCCGAACAGGGCGACGATGTCGGCGATGACATAGATGCCCAGATCCATCAGTGAGCCGTTATAGAGTTCCGGACGGAAAGTCGTGGGGTTTTCGCCGCGCAGATAGGCATCGTAGCGTGATGAATACTTGCCGAAGTTGAACAGCGCCCGGCGCACCCGGCCGATCCTGCCGAGGTATTCCCTGATGACCCTGAGGTTGGGAGAATACATCGGAATGGTGCCGTCGTGCAGGTAGGTACCGTTGTCAATGGAGGCCTGGATCATTTCCCTGACCTGCCGCAGATTGCCGCCCATCGGCTTCTCGCAGAAGGTGGGAATATGGCGCTTCAGGCATTCCAGGGTCATCTCATAGTGCTTCTGATTGGGCACCGCCAGATAGATGGCGTCAATGCTGCCGCTCTCCATCATTTCAATATAGTCATCATAGACATTGGGAATGCCGTATTTTGCGACAAACTTCTCCGCGTTTTCCCGGTGTCCTGAGCAGACGGAAGTTACCTGAATCTCCGGTACGAAACCGGCTCCCGTCATGAAGAAATCCGATACGAAATTCGTTCCTACTACTCCAAAGCGCATGTGTGTTCCTCCTATAAGTCCAAGCGGTAAATCTTCTTTACCCGTTCACTATGGTACAGCGGGTGCCACAGCGGCACACGCACGGTTTTCAGATACTGGGCTCCCGTCTTTTCAATGGTACGCACCGAAGGGGCGTTCTCCGGGGAGACCGTGAGAATGATGTACTGTTCACCATGGTCCCTGGCCACTTCAACAAGCAGTTCAAGGGCATGAAAGGCATAGCTGTGTCCCTGGTATTCCGGATTGACCCGGTAGCCGACATTGCCGTAATAGTAAAGATACGGGGAATGCCCCAGTCTCAGGTCGCAATACCCGATTATCTCTCTCTTACCGGCTTCATAGATCTCATACATCAGCTGACCGTCATAGTCGGAAACCAGCTTAAGCTCGACTGAACCGTCAGCCAGACTGCCGTATTTTTCCTTTATTTTGTCTTCGCCTTTCATGATTTAATTATATCATCTTTGACTGCTGAGCATGAAAAAAAGCGCTGCGGCAGCCTGCTGAACGCGCACATTTTTTGCAAAATAATACTTGCATAGATTCTGATAACTATGCTAATATATATGAGCACGGAACCTTGGCATGGAGAAATACTCAAGTGGTCGAAGAGGCGCCCCTGCTAAGGGTGTAGGTCGGGAAACTGGCGCGAGGGTTCAAATCCCTCTTTCTCCGCCATCGATCCCGTTAGCTTTGGTCCAGTGGTGTAGTGGTTTAACATGCCTCCCTGTCACGGAGGAGATCGCGAGTTCGATCCTCGTCTGGACCGCCATCATCGCAGGTGTAGTTCAATGGTAGAACGCGACCTTGCCAAGGTCGACACGGGGGTTCGATTCCCCTCACTTGCTCCATCGAAAGAAAAACTCCGAAAGGAGTTTTTTTCATGTCTGAGGTTTTCTCTTTTACCAAAAGGCCATAAAATAATAGTGAAGGACAGGTAAGCCTATGACCGGAAACCCACAAAGGAAAACAGAACTTGACGTAATTGAATTCTGCCAGCACCCTGATTATCCGACCGGCTGCGAAAGCGTTGCCCTGTACATGCTGCTGGAATACTACGGCGTTGAGGTCACTCCGGATCAGATCATCGATCTGCTGCCCAAGGGCCCTCAGCCCTATCAGGATGCCAGCGGCGTATGGCACGGCGGCAATCCGGAACGGGAATTCGTCGGTGATCCCCGCAGCAGTCATTCTTTCGGCGTGTTCAATGCTCCCATTGCTCAGGTGGCAGAGCACTTCCTTCCGGGAGTCAGAACAGTTAAGGACGCAACCGTGGATGATCTTCTGACCATCCTGGACGCCGGCAGTCCCATTTTAGCCTGGTATCTGATCGATCCGGCCAGAAGCGTCGTTTACCGCTGCCATTGGCTGGATGAAAAAGGCGAAACCGTTCGCTGGCCGGGCGGCGAACATGCCGTTGTACTGTGCGGTCATGATGACATCCACCTTTTCTACCGCGATCCCAATACCGGTAAGACAGGCACGGTCTTTATCGCAGATTTTGCGGACGGCTTTGCACAGCTGGGAGGCCGGATCGTCTATTACCCGTTCGGCCGCAGGTAACAGGCGGCCTGTATTACGCTAAAAAGGGCTATCTCAACCGAGACAGCCTTTCTGTCATTTCTTCCGGTTTTTTCCGGACCGTTTGTATGCTATAATGATTTCACGCAGGTATAGTTCAATGGCAGAACACCAGCTTCCCAAGCTGGGTATGGGGGTTCGATTCCCCTTACCTGCTCCATAGGACACCCGCACATCATCGTGATGTGCTTTATTATGAACAAAGAGAGGACTGCACCGCACAGCCCTCTCCTTTTAATTCAATCATCCTTTCTTCGGTTCATGACATAAAAAGACATGCCGTTTACGGAAGCCAGCATCATGATCAGATAAAGCGGCATGCCGCCGGGATCAGCGGTCTTCACCGCTTCCTTCATGACATTTTCCATTTCTATTATCTGACTGCTTCCCTGATAGCTGCCTACCGTGAAAGGCTGATCATCTGCCAGTAAATATCCCTCAGGGCTTTCGGTTTCCCTGATGACATATGTTCTGCCCACGGAAAGCCAAATCAGATGCGGTTCGACGGAACTGATCCATTCATCGACCATGGTTCCTTCCTCATCCCACAGCTGCAGATGAGCTCCCGGCAAAGGCGTCCTGGCTGAGGAATCGATCTTCATGATTCCCACCGGCGCCAGAGCCGGATCATTAATGAATTCCATCTTTAAGGTCTGATCAGCCACTACTTCAATTTCACGCACTTCGTCACTCTGCAGATAGTCCTGCGGCGCCAGCGTTTCTCTGACGTAGTAGGTTCCGACTGCCAGCTCATACTCTTCACTGCAGCCGTTATCACCGATTTTCAGCGTTACCGCAAGTCTGGTACACTGAGGATCCTTATAGACGGAGAATTCGGCACCGGCTAACGGATGATCTGACAGATAATCTTCATCGCCGGAGACTTTCAGTATCACCAGTTTCCCGGAAGCCGGATCATCAACGCATCTGACCGTGACAGTCTCGTTTTCCACTATGGTGACCGGATAGACGGTTTCATCCAGCTGGTAATTCTCTGCCGGCTGGCTTTCCCTGAGGAAGTACGTACCCGGATCAAGTTCTACGGCATTGGACTGCCCGTCCTCACCGATGATCAGCTTCTCACAGTCAGCCTTCTGCACACACTGGCTGTCCAGATACACTTCATACTGCGTACCGGTCAGTGGATTATCAAGGGCGAATTCACTGTCAGCGGATTCTTTCAGCACCCTGAGGAAACCGGTCGCGGTTTCCCTGAGGTCATAGCCGCTTTCCATCAGCGTACCTATTTCAACGGTTCCCGCTTCATTATAAAGACGGGCTTCGCTTCCTCTGACCCGAATCAGAAGAACCGGAGCCTTGCTGTAGTGAGCAGGTACCAGCGTTTCCTCAAGAACATAGGTTCCGTCGATCAGCACCTCGTTACCGTCTTCATCGGCAAACAGCGGATCACCGCTTATCAGATGATCCTGATCGTAGCGGATGCGGCCGTTGGCATCGGTCTGCAGCACCCAGCTGCGCAGGGCAGCATTTTCTTTCGCCAGGGAAACGGTGTCGTAGTCACCGTTATAGTACGACAGCGTGAACTGCGCCCCTGCTATCACCTGTCCCTCGCCGTTCTTCTTGGTCAGAATCAGGGTAAAGGGGTCGAACAGGGCATTGTCGCTGACCTGAAGAACCGCCGGATTATCAGCAGTGTTCTGGCCAGTCACGGTCAGCTGATGGACGGTATCATCAAGGCTGAAGCCAAAGGGAGCCTGTGTCTCCCGGACATAGTAGGTTCCTATGGGAAGCCGCAGCTGAGCCAGACCGTCATCATCAGTCACAAAAACCGCCTGTCTGCCCTGACTGTCCTGGGCCGGCGTGCTGCAGGAATAGTCGGTATACACCTCATACTGTGCCGATGCCAGACTGTAGAATGCCTTGCCGGCCAGTTCGCACAGTTCGCATCCCTCGCCAATGCTCTTTTCCAGCACGGCATAGCCGTCCGGCTGCAGCATCCGGTAAGCCGTATAGAGATTCTGGGAAGAACCGGAAGCTCTGTCCATCGGCCCTTCGCTGATGTCGGCGCCGGCATCAGCAAGCATGAATTCGTAGCTTTCCTGATCGGCCCGGGAAGAGGAGGAAAGAGACTGACCGACCAGAGCATCCAGGGTTATCAGTTCCGGTCCCCGGCCGACTACCCCGGAATGAAACAGATAATGCGTACCGTTGTATTTGCCTACGTAGATGGCCACATGCTGATAGGTATCATCCGGCGCCCACATGCAGACGATGTCTCCGGGAATCAGAGAACTGTCGAAGACTTCCAGCGTCCTGGCGGCATTGCGCTTTTCCTTGCTGACAACGCGCATGCAGTAATCGGGATAACGGCTGATGTAGTCGTCCAGCGTTCTGATCAGCCGGTAGACAGATCCGAAGCCGCCGACCGCTCCGTTTATGGTCACGGCAGTGCGGTTGGCCAGACCGGGAAAGGAGTAACCAAGCTGGTCAACCAGATATCCGAAGACGAAGTACTGGGCAGTCTGCGAACAGTTGAATCCGCCTTTCTGATAAACCGTATCCCGGTCTGCAGGGTCAATGACCTGAGCGGAACTGCCGGTGAATTCCTTGTAGTCGAGCGTCTTTCCCCGGTACTGCGGCCGGCAGCTGCTCCAGTAGCCTGATGACTTCAGCCGGGAGCCGACGTAATCCGGATCAAAGGTCCAGCCGTTGTCCTTAAGGATGTGAGAGCTGTCATAGCCCAGATATTCCAGAGCCCGGTAGGCAATGCTGTCATACATTTCCTGTCTGCTCATGTCCGTTTTCGCCCGGACGGTTTCCGTTTCCGCCGCTGCCGTCACCGGGATCAGTGTGATGACCAGAAGCAGTGAAAGCAGGCTTCTGCTCATTCTTTCAATCAGTTGTTTCATCAGTTCAGTTTCCTTTCTATCTGTCATTTATCCGGCAGCCTGGCTGCCCAACAGAAAAGACCGGTTTCCCAGTCTTTCCCATGATTATCTTCGTTTTTCCCTCAGGCTGCTGTTTCCCAGTGCCCGCGTTCTTCAACCTCGGGAATCAGGCGCTGTTCCCAATGGCCTTCTTCATCCCGGGCCGGTTCATCGACGACCCACTTCTTTCTTTCCGGCTGTGCCTCCACGTCAACCACCCAGCGTCTTTCCGTGTGTGCCTTTACGTCCGTTACCCACTTTCGCTCCCGGACAGCCGGCTGATAGGGAACATCGACGATCCAGATCTGTTCATCGTATGCCGGCTTATCGACCACAGTCTGATAACCGGTCAGGCGTTTCTCCATTTCGCTGTGCCATTTTCCGGTAACTCCGGGATGAGAGTCCTCATACCTGGCCGCATACTGTGTCGCTGTCAGCCCCATTTCCGTCAGTTCAGCCTGCGATATCCTGATGCTGAATCCATCCGAAAAATCAAATACCCAGACCTTCACCTCCTCATAAACCGGCTGCTGATGGGTAACCGCCTCATGATGGACCGTCTCCCAGTGGCCCTGTTCCGGAACTTCCGGACTGATGACGACCTCCTGCCAGTGGCCCTGTTCCGGAACTTCAACTTCCTCATAATGTCCCTGTTCACTGACGGCCGGCTCGATGATCTGCCAGTGACCTTTTTCCGGACGGGCAGGCTGATCGACTATCCAGACATCAATTATCCGGGCCGGCTGATAAGGTTCATCGACGACCCATACCATGCCGGATGACGTAACGATCACGGAAAAGCTCTTCTCGCTTTTCAGACCTTCTCCCTCCGCAGTGACAGTAACGCTTATTACTTCCTCCCGGGAAGTATCGATGACCGCCGGCAGGAAGGTGCAGTCATACTGCGATCTGATGTTTTCCGCCGGATCATACGCTTCGCCAACGGCAACGCAGACCTCCGGTCTGATGACGGTGATCAGCGGTTCAATTACTCTGACCGTTCTGCTTACCGTCAGCTCACGGGAAGAGACCGCCGTATATGTTACCGTGGTCTCTCCCAGCAGGCGCAGATCGATCATCTCCGGAAAAACGGTTATCCCTTCAGTTGACTGGATCAGGCTCAGGGGGTCGAGAAGCTGATCACAGGATTCATAAGTCCACTGAACGTCTTCACGGAAGATGATCCTGAACTGCCGTCTGGATGCTGCCCGGCGGCAGAGGATGATCACCATGTATGCCAAAAGCAGTACCAGTATCAGCACCGCGATCATCTTTCTTCTGTCTTTCATCTGTCTTCTCCCGAAGAACCCGCAATGAAGATGCGGCCGATCTTCTCGCTGCGCCAGTCGCTGCCGCTGACGCATTCAATCCCGTTGATTTCCAACTGCTGAACAGCCAGGCACCACTGCCGGTAATCAGCAAAGATCCGGTAGCTGCCGTCCGGACTGCTCAGCCAGTAATAACGGACCAGCCGATAGACATCCTGCCAGCATCCTTCCTGCTGATCAGCTGCCGGTTTTTCTCCCCTGGCCTCGGCAAGATCCCTGTACTGCGGTATTTTCAGCAACGGCTCTGACGGCAGCGGCTGAAGGTTCTTTTGAAAAGCGGTGAAACCGCTATTCTTCAATCCTGAATCCGCTGCCAGACAGCGGTCATTTCCCGATGCCGTTTCTTCCGCCGCCTGCCGGCCCATAAGTACCGAAGCATAGCAGCCCGCAGCCAGCAGCGCTGTCAGAACGGCAATCCTCACTTTTCTCACAATATCAACCTACCACATCATCAGTGTCACTGCACTGCTGGCAATTGTCGTCTTCTGTCAGGAAGGTGTCATTGAACTGCTGCTGAATGCGCTTCTGAAGCAGGAGGAGAAATGCTTCCCTGACTTCCCGGCGCAGATGATAGGTCCTTTCCAGCGACAGTCCGATCCGGGAGGCGATGTCCTTGAAATTGCGGTTGCCGTGAAGATAGTATTCGATCGCAAAATCCCGGCGTGACTGTCCGGGCAGAGCCAGCAGGTAATCAACCAGTTCCAGGCACATCTGCTGTTTTCTGGCCTGCAGGCTTTCCATCCGCGCTTCCAGCGCGCAAAGCTGACTGAGAAGCCTGGCCTGCGGCCCGTCACCGTCATGACAGATAAGAACGCTGCGCTGATAGTCGATGCCTTTCAGACCGCATTGGGTCCGCAGCCGCTCGCTCAGCGATTGCAGCTGAATGATCCTTTCGGTGATCTCCTGCAGTTGTTCGAGAGAATTCTCGTTGACCTGATACATAACCTCGTTTCCTCCAGTAGATAATTGTCAGGTGAAGCCGATAATCCTGAAGTAAACGCGGGTATTTGCACGGGCACGTATTTATGATTAAATGAATATGCATTCAGGAGGACATCCGTGAAGAGAATCAGCTTTACCGCATTTGAAGCCACTTACATCATCATCGGTCTGGCCGTCAACACTGTCATCGCCATCATCACCAAAGCCTCAGCTGTTTCCGTCTTCTACGCCTACTGCTGTGTGCTGGGCGGCATTATGCTTACCAAGGCCAGGATCGAAGGCTACTTCCTGCAGTTTGCCATGGGCATACTGTACGTTTTCATCGCCTGGAAACAGGCGTACTACGGAGAGGTCGTCAACGCTTTGCTGGTCATCCCCGTGACCGCTTACGGTCTGTACAACTGGCTCAGAAGCCGCAACAGCGGTGAGAACACCGTCGACATCGCCCGGGCCGGAAAAAAAGAAGTCATTCTGCTGATCATCTCGCAGCTGCTTCTCGTTCCCCTGTACCGCCGGATACTCTGTCGCTATACTGACGAAATGCTGACGGTCCAGGCTCTTTCGATCGCCGTGACCGTCATGGCCTTCTACTTCTGCGCCCGCATCAGTGTTCTGAGCTATTACTGCTTCATCAGCAAGGACATCGTTTCCACCATTCTGTGGATCCCGCCACTACTGGCCGGGGATGCCTCAGCCTGGCTGGTCATCATACCCAACCTGCTCTTCTTCATCAATGACATCTATGGCCTCATCAGCTGGAGGCGGATGCTTGCTGAACAGAAAAATGCCGGCTGAATCAGCCGGCATTCTTTATC
>JAGAFL010000108.1:0-7500 GCA_017612595.1 Erysipelotrichaceae bacterium
AACAAGGCTGACGGCCAGCGCCAGCATGAGCAGGATGCTGTTGAAGTATTTCTGCGGACGCCACAGAACTGAAGCGACCGTCAGGATCCAGACCGCCGCAAACAGCGGACCGACGGTCCGGATGGCTTCCATGATCGAATCAAGCCTCTTTTCTTACCCCTGAAAAGCAAACAGTATCAGCGCCCGGCGTCTTCCTTCAGCCTGGCAGCGGCCTCGGGGACGTCGCCGGTGATCATGTTCAGCTTTTCGCAGCTGTCCATCTGAGGACAATGACCGCAGTTGGCCAGTTCCTTTAACCGGCAGCACTGACGGATCGGGCACATTGACTGGCAGAAGGGGAACTTCACTCCCTCCATCCGGCAGCCCGTGCAGTTGATCATTTCCGGAGTTATTTCCGCATGGTTGAGCTGCGACCAAAGCTCGGCGGTCTTCCGCCGGAGCTCATCATCATTGTTTATCGTGGCAATGCGGGCGTCGCACTTTTCGCAGTCCAGACCGCAGTAAGCGAGGAATTCTCTTTCCTTCATGTTACTTCCTGAACTTTCTGACGATGATGACGGCCAGGATCGCAATGACGGCGACCGGCGCAGCGGCGTAAAGCAGGACCATGATTACTGAGGTTCCGGCCGCAATGATCGCCAGCAGCTGCTTCAGCAGCCAGAAGGCGGCGTAGCAGGCGGCGACCAGCAGCACGACCAGCATGATCATGTGAATGAGTTCGTCTTTCTTCATAAAAGTCCGTCTCCCTTCTGAGATAAGTCAAACAAATAATAGCACATTGTGACCGCCTCGACAAAACGCCCCCTGAGGGGCGTTGTGTTTTACTTCTTAACCTTGCGGATCGGGGAGTACTGATACTTCTCGAAGACATCCGGATACTTGAAGTCGGTCACCGTTCCGGCCCAGCCGCGGGAACTCTTGCCGGCCAGGTAGATCACCGGGAAGGCGGCCAGGGTGTCCCAGTCGATCTGGATCAGCTTCCACTCTCCCTGCACCTTGGCAGCGGCGAGGTTGTACATGCTGATCTGATAGCGGCAGGGGGTATGCTCGAAACCGGCATTGTCCTGGTTCCAGTCCTCATCGATGTCGATGGTCCGGCTGTTGGCCTTGCGGGGGTCGAAGGCCGTGGTGTTGATGTCAAAATAGGACATCGTGGCGTAGCGGCCGTCAGCGCTGATCTCAATGTCCGGGGACATGCCGCCGTGATTGGTGATCTGCTGGTGGTGATACTTGAAGACGCCCAGCGAGAAGAACTCCTTCAGATTTTCCGTTCCGATGACCGCCGGGGCGCAGCGGCCCTGACCGCGGGAATGGAAGAAGGATTCAAACTCGTCGTTAAGGCTGTACCTGGCCAGAAAGTTTTCGTAGTCTCCTCTCCGGTAGGCGCTGACCCAGTGAGCCAGCATGCCTTCCAGCAGGGGCAGTTCATCGGGGAAGTCGCCGCCCATCTTCGGAGGGGCCATGTGCCAGCGGTTTTCCGGCATGCCGACCCGCTGATACCACTTGTTGTTGCCGGTGTTCTTCAGCTGGCAGTAGGAGTCAAAGCCGAAGCCCGGTACCCGCATGATCTGCCGCAGATCAAAGCTCAGTACCCGCCATTTGCCGTTTTCCCGGATGCACTTTACCGTCAGCAGGCCCAGCCGGCGGACATACATGTAGGGAGGAGAATTGATTCCGAAGGCCTCGCCTTCCAGCGTACTGGTGGAAACCATCCACTGGCAATCCGCGCTCTGACCGTCCCTGCTTACTTCAATGACCGGTCCGCCGGTAGCGGGGACCAGCACGTACTTGCCGATGTTGTCCTTTTCCAGCTGATCCAGCCGGTCAAGTTCCGCCTGAACGGCAGCCTTTCCTCTGACGGTTTTCGTAGTCAGCGGTTCAGCGTAGTAGCTGACCTCATCGCTGTCGGCGAAGGTGTCGTCAAAGGCGTACTTGCGGTTGTTCTGCCCGTAGCGGGAGATCATGTTGTTGATCTCGTAGAAATCCCGACCGCTCGTCTTACCGGTAAAGGCCGGAGGCGCGGGAATGTCAGCCGGGCTGTTGGACCAGCCGTCGTCTTCGCTGAGGTCATACTGCCAGGGAACAAAGGACTCGACGTCCCACCAGTCCAGGCTGCGGAACTTCCACATGCCGTTGTCTTCGACGAACTCGCCGTCGATGCGGCCGTAGTCGTATTCCATCTCGCCCTTTTTAGCGTCCACATAGAAGGTATGCAGATCCCAGGTTCCCAGGGCCAGCGTATCGTTTTCCCTGACATCGTAACAGGGAGTATGCGGCATGTGCACGTCGCGGTCGGAGCCGGCAGCGACGCGTTTTTCCTGCAGCTGCCTGAGCGTTGCGCGGATCTCTTCAATGCCTTCAGCCCGGATGTCCAGATCCGGCATCCAGAAAACGGCGTCATCAGTAAACAGATAATCAGCCTCAGCTGCCCGGTTAAGGTTATAGAGCTGAAGGAAACGTCCGAAGGTGTTCTGCATTTCAATGGTTATCTTACTGTTCATATGTCCTCCTAATTAAGTCTGTTCAGATACTCTTCCATCCTCTTAACGGACTGGAGGTATCCGAAATTGTCTTCACTTCTGTCAAAGCCCAGCTGGCCGTGGCTCAGGCCCTCAAACAGGACCAGAGTGCTGTCCAGACCCCTGTCAAGGGCCTTCTGATGAAACAGCGCGCAGCCCCGGTAACAGACCTCATCCGCCGTCCCCACCATGATCAGGGTCGGGGGAAGGGGATGATCGTCCAGCAGGTAATATGCCTGTTCCCAGTCTTCGTGCCGGACGGCTTCCTGAGCAATGACATCGCTCATGGCGCTTTCCGGTTTGCCGAGGTATTCGACTGACCGGTACTGCCAGGCCAGTCCCGGAGCCATCAGCACCAGGCTGCTGACTTCCGGATGCTTCATGGCTGAGTGGCAGGCCAGAGCTCCGCCGGACGATGATCCGCACAGACAGATCCTTCCGATGTCAATGCCATAGAGATCCGCCAGTTCCTCGACGCGCCCCAGCGCCCGTTCGCCGTCCCGGTAACATTCCTTCAGATCACCGGTCTCACTCAGCAGACGGTAGTCGGCGTTGACGCAGACGTACCCGCGGCTGGCGAAATAGCGGCAGTGCGGACGGAAGTCTTCCAGATTTCTCCGGACAAAGCCGCCGCCGTAGAAGAAGATGATCGCCGGGTATTTCCTGCCGGTCTTATGACCGGAAGGCAGATAGAATTCCAGCCCCATGATCTGCTGGCCGGCCTGATAGTACTGTTCCATCATGACCTCCTGCTGTTTTCCAGAACGGAAAGCAGTATCTCCGCAAAGCGGTCCCGGTCGCCATTGAAGGCGAACCAGCAGTTCTTCTTCTGAGTATAGTAGCGGCTGTCAATGATCGTCTGTCCTTCTCCCGGACCGCCCTGGCCGATCGACATGTGCACGTTGCGTAAGTCGCTGAGCACCTGGGGATCGATCAGGTAGGCGATGGCCAGCGGGTCGTGAACGGCCGCGCTGTCCGGCGCCTCCAGAGGCTGGGTCAGGGTATGGACCTTGATGCGCTGGGTGATCTGCTCAGCGCAGAAGACGGCCGCCGGCGAGCCGATCTGCCGCATCCGGCGGCAGTCGTCAATGGTTATGTAGGCTCTGTGAGTCGCATCCAGCGGTACGAATACCACCCGCCCACCGCATTCCAGTACGATCTGCGCGGCTTCGGGGTCATTCCAGATGTTGGCCTCGGCGCAGGGACGGGCGTTGGCGAAGTCATGGCCGCCGCCCATGATGACCACTTCCTCCACGTTTTCAATGATGCCGGGGTCGATCCTTAAGGCCAGGGCGAAGTTGGTGAGCGGTCCCACCAGCACCACGGTGACCTTTTCCCGCGCCTTGCGCAGGTAATCGACGTAGAACATCGCCGCCGGCAGATCTTCCATCTGGCGGTCAGTCGGCGGCAGTCCCATGTTGGGAGTATGCATGGCCAGCGGCTGACCGTTTTCGTCAGTCAGCCTGCGCAGTTTCTTGGGCGGGTAGTCCTTCAGCAGGTCCTTGACCAACGGCCTGTCACAGCCCCGGTAAACCGGGACATCCAGGCCGAAGGCGGAAACCACCCGCAGGGTATTGTCGGTCGTTACCTCAATGGGCAGATTGCCCCAGACCGTGCACAGGGCGATCAGCTCGATGTCCGGGCTGAAACCCGCGGTAACGATGGCTACGGCATCATCCGAGCCGGTATCGACGTCAAGTATTACTTTTCTCATGCTCTTACCTCCCGGCTTTTCGCCAGTAAGGAGATCAGCAGATCGATGAACCGGCGGCGGTCAGCGTGGAAGGCAAACCGGCAGTTAGGTTCTTCGGGATAGTAGCGGGGATCGATGATGGTCTGGCCGTCCGAGAAATCCCGCAGACCGATCTCGCAGTGCACCTTCCGGATGTCGCAGAGCACCTGGGGATCGATCAGCCAGCACAGGGCCAGCGCGTCGTGAATGGCGGCCGCTTCCGGTTCGGCCAGCGGCTGGGAAAGGGTATGGGCCCTGATCCTTTCGCGGCACAGCCGGGCCGCGAAGTCAGCCACCGGATTGTGCATCTCATCCAGTTTGCGGACGTCAGTCTCGGTAATGTAGCCCTCGTGGGTGGCGTCCAGCGGCACAAACAGCAGATCCGCTCCGCTGGCCAAAAGACAGCCGGCCGCTTCCGGGTCGCGCCAGATGTTGGCTTCGGCGCTGACGGAGACATTGGACAGCCTGACGCCGCCGCCCATGATGACGATCTCTTCGACCTTGCCGACAAGTTCGGGAGCGATCCTGAAGACCATGGCCAGATTGGTCAGCGGTCCGGTGGCCACGATGGTCACCTTTTCTTCGCAGCGGCGCAGATACTGCAGATAGAATTCCACGGCGGAGATGTCCTGCTCTTTTGTCCCGGCTTCCTCAAGATAGTCGAAGTCAATGTGGAAGCGGACTCTTTCCGTCTGCGGGTACCGGGGACGGTAGGCGGGATCGCGCGGATCCAGCCGGTCCCGGTAGACGCCTTTTACCATGGCTGCGCTTACGCCCCGGTAAACGGGGACGTCCTCTCTGCCCAATAGGTGCAGCAGCCTGAGGGTATTGTCCATAGCCGCCTCAACCGGCCGGGAGCCGCTGACGCAGCAGATGGCCTGCAGCTGCAGCTGATCGGAGAACAGCGCCGCCATGATGGCCAGGGCGTCATCGGATCCGGTATCGACGTCCATGATGATCTTACGCATGGACTAGCCCTGCCTTGCCCTGATCAGACGGCTGCGGCGGGCCTTTTCCTGCCGCTGCCTGATGAAGGTCAAAAGCGAGATCAAAAAGACCGCGAACATGTACGGGAAGGCCAGGATCAGGTCAGCGTTGATGTTGTAGCGCTGAATGAAGGTTCCGAAGGCCTGAGCCAGGCCGAACAGCAGGGCGTTGACCGCCGAGCCGACCGGCTCGCCGCTGGCGATGTTCATGGCCGCCATGGCCATGAAGCCGCGGCCGCCCATCATGTCCCGGGCAAACCAGGACAGATAGCCCATGGAAATGAAGACGCCGCCCATGCCGGCCAGCAAGCCGGAGAGGGCGTAGGAAATGTACCAGATCTTCTTGCTGGAGATGCCGACCGATTCGGCCGCCTGCGGGTTTTCCCCGACGCAGCGGATCCTCAGGCCCAATACCGTGCGGTAAAGCAGGAAGCGGACCACAAAGATCATCACGACGGCGATGTAGGTCATGACGTTATGGCCGGAAATCACTTCGCCCAGGAAGGGAATGTCCTTGATGAAGGGAATGTTGACGATCGGCATGGTCTTGGAATTGAGAATGCCGGCGGTTACCGACTTCTGGCCGGTAACCAGGTACATGATGAACACGGTGCCGCCGATGACGGCATTGTTCATGGAAATGTTGGTCAGGTTGAGGTCGCACTTCAGATCGAAGGCCACGTAGCAGATTATCAGGGTGATCAGGACTGAGGAAGCCAGGCCGGCCAGCAGACCGATGATCAGCGACTGCGTCCAGGCGGACACCAGAACGCCGATCAGGGCCGCCATCAGCATCAGCGCTTCCGCGCCCATGTTCAGCAGTCCCGCCTTCTTGGTGATCGAGCAGGCCAGGGCGGCCAGCACGATCGGGGTGGAAAGCCGGATGGTCATGAAGAGAATGTTACTGAGCGTTGACATTGGCCTGTTCCTCCTTTGCCTTTTCCTTTTTCTGAGCCAGGTTGAAGATCATCCGGTTGCGGATCGGTCCCAGGAATTCCTCGGCGCCGATCATCAGGATGATGATGCCCTGAACCATCTGGACCATTTCCAGCGGGATGTCGGTGGCGTAGTTGAGAATGGCTGCGCCGGTACGCATGTATGCCAGTAACAGCGCGGCGATCGGTACCAGAGCCGGATTGCGGCGGGCCAGCACGGCGACCAGCAGGCCGTCGGTGCCCACCCCGGGCGTCTGGTCCCAGATGTAGCGGTCGTAGATGCCCATGATGTCAATGGCGCCGCCCATGCCGGCAATGGCGCCGGCCAATAACTGTGCCCCGATCAGGGCGCCGGTGATCCTGATGCCTTCCGCCTTGGCGAAGTCGGCATTGGCGCCGGCGATGCGCACCTTGTAGCCGAAGGGCGTCTTGAAGTAGATCAGGCACACCAGCATTACCACCACGGCCACAATGTAGATGCCGGAGTGGAAAAGCGTCCGGGGAACCACGGCTGAAAGCTTGGCGTTCAGCGGGATCGGCGGGGTGCAGACATAGCTCATGGAGATGTCGCGGGCGAAGAACTTGATCAGAAACAGAGAGACGTACAGGAAGCCGTAGTTGAACATTACCGAGGTAACGATCTCACTGACTCCCAGCTTCTCTCTTAACAGCGTCGGTATGGCGCTGACCAATAAGCCGGCCAGAGCGCCGACCAGTAATCCCAAGCCGATGGCCAGGACCTTGGGCATGGTATCGGGGATGAAGTTGACGGCGACGACCGAGAAGAGACAGCCGCCCATCAGATAGCTGCCCTCGGCGATCAGGTTGAAGCGGTTGCAGGCATAGATCAGACACATCGACAGGCCGGTCATCATGTAGGGGATGAACTTGGCCATCATCTGTCCGAAGCGCTTGGCCGTGGAGAAGGGGCCGACGGAGAAGACGTAAATGGCTTCCAGCGGATCCTTGGAGATGAAGGCGATGAACACC
The DNA here is from genome assembly GCA_017612595.1 of Erysipelotrichaceae bacterium. Taxonomy (GTDB): domain Bacteria; phylum Bacillota_I; class Bacilli_A; order Erysipelotrichales; family Erysipelotrichaceae; genus UBA1783. The sequence continues at coordinate 7,163 of JAGAFL010000108.1, forward strand.
AGCGTCATAAGATAGGCGACCGCCAGAGCGACGACGATCCTCAGGACTTCAAAGATGAATTCTACTCTTCTGGCTTCCTTCATGACAGATCACCCATTTCCTCAGCGCTCATGCGCTTAATGCCCAGCATGTATTCACCCAGTTCAAACTCGCTGACTTCCGAAGCCCGCGGGAACTGCGCGACGATCTGACCGTTTTTCATTACCAATAAACGGTCGGATACTTCCAGTATTTCGTTAAGGTCGCTTGACACTAACAGCGTCGAAGCTTCCTTGTCTCTTGACTTTCTGACCAGCGCCTTGCGGATCAGCTCACTGGTACCGACGTCGATTCCTCTG
>JAGAFL010000109.1:0-4421 GCA_017612595.1 Erysipelotrichaceae bacterium
CATCGGCATCATGCTGAAGAAGCATTTTCCGGCCATCAGCCTGACCATGAGCGATGTCAACTCCGCCGCGGCCACTCTGGCTGAAGAAAACAGCCGGCGCTATGGTCAGAGTAATACCGTCATCGTTTCGGCCGGCTTTGAGAAGATCGATGGATCCTTTGACCTCATCGTCTGCAACCCGCCGATCCGCACCGGCAAGAAGGTCATCTATCCGTTGTTTGCCCGGAGCCTTGAGCATCTCAGCGAGAATGGCAGCCTGGTACTGGTCATCCGTCAGAAGCAGGGGGCGCCCAGCGCCGTCAGCTATCTGGCCTCGATTGGCGGACAGGTTGAAGTAATTGAAAAGAAAAACGGCTACTGGATCATATTGGTAAACAAATAGTTTGACACGATGTTTGACTTTTGTTATCATATATAATTGCAATAAAATGGGTCAATATCCGGTTTTTGACCCATGTCATATTTTGGAAAGGGTGTTGTTATGAGCAAAGAAAATACCTACCGCCTGGTCCATAAGGGCAAGAAAGCGGTGCGTAGAGACTATTCAAAAGTCAGTGGAACCCTGGAACTTCCAAACCTCGTTGAGATTCAGACCAAGTCATTCGACTGGTTCCTGAACGAGGGCATCAAGGAAGTCTTTGAGGAGATCTACCCCATCAAGAGTACCAACGGAAACATAACCCTTGAGTTCCTCGATTATCAGTTCGAAGAGCCGACCCACAGCGTCAATGAATGCAAGACAAGAGAGCTGACCTATTCAGCTCGTTTACGCACGACAATGAAGCTGTCCATGCGGGTACCGGACACCGGCGAGATCATCGAAAAGGAACCCGAGAAGGTCTTCCTGGGTGAATTCCCGATACTTACACCGACGGGCACATTCATCATCAACGGTGCCGAAAGAGTCATCGTTTCCCAGATCGTCAGATCCCCGGGCGCCTATTTTGCCCAGGACGTCGAGGAGAAGACCGGCAAGGACATCTATACATCAGAACTGATCCCGGCCAGAGGTACCTGGCTGGAATTCATGACCGACTCCAAGAAGACGGCTTTAGGTCGCATCATCAACATGAGCGTTGACCGCAAGAGAAAGATCCTGTCTACCATCCTGTTCAAGGCCATCGGACTTTCCCTGAATCTGGAAAAGGGCGATGACGCTCTGGACACCAACGGCATGAAGACCTTCATGGAAGCCATCGGCTTACCGGTCTATGACCTGGAAAGCAGCCAGGAACAGAGAGAGTTCCTGGATGACTACCTGCTGCTGTTCACCGGCATCTTCGGCAACTACGAGGAAGTCGTCAACACCCTGATCGCGGACAACAAGATCAAGACGACCGACGAAGCGCTGAAGGCCATCTACGAAAACCAGAGATCGGACGACATTCATACCGTTGAAGGCGCCAAGAACCTGATGAACGCCAAGTTCTTTGATGCCCGCCGCTATGACCTCAACAAGGCCGGCCGCTATAAGACCGCCAAAAAGCTGGGTGCCTACGGCCGGGCCAAGAACCGCTATCTGGCTGAGGACCTGCTGGACGAAAACGGCAAGGTCGTCGTTAAGAAGGATACCCTGGTCGACAAGCCCACGCTGGCTTTGATCAAGGAGACCCTGGACAAGGGCGTCAGCATGATCGCCCTGCCGCAGGAATATGAATTCTCGCATCCCGATGTCATCAGCGTACCGCTGACCAACGGCATGGGCTTAAAGGGCCGCGTGCTGGCTGAAGACGTCAAGGTCGGCAATAACACCTTTGAGCAGGGCGCCGTCCTGACCGAAGATGACATCAGGGCCATCTCCAAGAGCCGCACCCTGAAACAGATCGCCATCTACGGCGGCATCATCGCTCAGGGCGTCAGACTGACGGCGGAAAACGCCTCCGCCGTGCTGAACTCCGGCAGCCGGCTGTACTGCTTCGGCAGACTGCTGGACGAAACCGGCGCCGATGTCCTGGACAAGGATAATGAGCTGCTGTTAAGCCGCTACATCCCCGACACCGAGCAGCCGATCCTGAATGACAAGCAGCGCATGAACATCGTTTCCGACGTCAAGGCCGGCAAGGTCTATGACCTCTGGCTGGTCGGAGCGGCCTGCCAGGTCATCTATGTCAAGAACCACATTGAGGACAGTGAGGCCGTCAAGGTCGTGGGCACCGACCCGCTGACCCTGAAGAAGACCATCATCATCCCCGACATGTACGCTCAGTATTCCTACATGCTGAACATGACCGACGAAGTCGGCTATGTTGACGACGTTGACCAGCTGGGCAACAAGCGCATCAGAACCGTCGGCGAGCTGATCCAGAATCAGTACCGCATCGGCTTCTCCCGCCTGGAAAAGAACGTCAAGGAAAAGATGTCGATTTCCGACGTCTCCACCATCACGGCCAGGAACCTGACCAACATCCGTTCCCTGACCATGGCGGTCAAGGAGTTCTTCTCCTCCTCGCAGCTCTCCCAGTTCATGGACCAGCAGAACCCGCTGGCTGAGCTGACCAACAAGCGCCGTATCTCGGCTTTGGGCCCCGGCGGTCTGACCAGAGAAAGAGCCGGCTTTGAAGTCCGTGACGTTCACGCCACCCATTACGGCAGGATCTGCCCGATCGAGACTCCTGAAGGACCCAACATCGGCTTGATCAACTACCTGACTTCCTATGCCAAGATCAACGAGTACGGCTTCATTCAGACCCCGTACCGCAAGGTCATCAGCGAAAACGGCAAGTACAGAGTTTCCGACGAGGACATCGTCTACATGTCCGCTGACGATGAGATGGATTACGTCATCGCTCAGGCCAACGAAGTAAAAGACGGCTATCTGTTCAACGATCAGTGCGTCTGCCGTTATCAGACTGAAACCGTCATGATGCCCAGGGAGGAAGTCGAACTGGTCGACGTATCCCCCAAGCAGATCATCTCGGTGGCTGCCGCCTGCATCCCCTTCCTGGAGAACGACGACGCCTCCCGTGCTCTGATGGGCGCCAACATGCAGAGACAGGCCGTGCCGCTGTTAAAGCCCCATTCACCCAATGTCGGCACCGGCATGGAATACTACATCGCCCGTGACGCCGGCAGCGCCCTGGTAGCCGAAAAGGACGGCATCGTTACCTATGTCGATGCCAGCACCATCGTTACCGAGCTGGACGGCGAAAAGACGGAATACGAACTGATCAAGTTCCGCCGCTCCAATGCCGGAACCTGCATCAACCAGACCCCGATCGTCCAGGTCGGTGAGAAGGTGGAAAAGGGCGACGTCATCGCTGACGGTCCGTCCATGGAAAACGGCGAACTGGCTCTGGGCCAGAACGTCAAGATCGCCTTCATGACCTGGAACGGCTACAACTACGAGGATGCCGTCATCATGTCCGAAAGGATGGTCAAGGAAGACATCTTCACCTCCATTCACATTGAAGAATACTCGATCGAATGCCGCACCACCAAGCTCGGTGACGAAGAGATCACCAGAGACATCCCCAACGTGGCTGAGGCCGCCGTCCGCAATCTGGACTCCCACGGCATCATCATGAAGGGTGCCGAAGTCAGGGAAGGCGACATCCTGGTCGGCAAGGTCACCCCGAAGGGCCAGTCCGACTCCTCACCGGAAGAGAAGCTGTTATTCGCGATCTTCGGCGAGAAGAGCAAGGAAGTCAGGGACAACTCCCTGAAGGTTCCTCACGGCGGTGCCGGCATCGTCCAGTGCGTCAGACGCTTCACCAGAGCCGAACACGAGCTCTCGCCGGGCGTCAATGAAGTCATCAAGGTCTATATCGTCCAGAAGCGTAAGATCTCCGAAGGAGACAAGATGGCCGGCCGTCACGGCAACAAGGGCGTCATCTCCAAGATCCTGCCGCAGGAAGACATGCCTTACATGGCTGACGGCACGCAGATCGACATCATGCTCAACCCCTTCGGCGTTCCTTCCCGTATGAACATCGGTCAGGTGCTGGAGATCCATCTGGGTCTGGCGGCCGAGAAGCTCGGCTGCAAGTTCGCGACCCCGGTCTTCGACGGCATCAACAACGAAGAACTGATGAGCATCCTGAAGGAAGCCGGATCAACTCCGGACGGCAAGGTCCAGCTGTTTGACGGCCGCACCGGCGAAGCCTTCGACGAGAGAGTCGCCGTCGGCGTCATGTACATGATCAAGCTGGCTCACATGGTCGACGACAAGCTCCATGCCAGAGCGACCGGCCCCTATTCACTGGTTACCCAGCAGCCGTTGGGCGGCAAGGCCCAGAACGGCGGCCAGCGTTTCGGTGAGATGGAAGTGTGGGCATTAGAGGCTTATGGCGCCGCCAATACGCTGAATGAGATCCTGACCGTCAAGTCAGACGATGTCATCGGCCGTACCCGGACCTATGAAGCCATCATCAAGGGCAAGCCGATCCCCAAGCCCACGGTCGGTGAGTCATTCCGCGTTCTCG
>JAGAFL010000110.1:0-7962 GCA_017612595.1 Erysipelotrichaceae bacterium
AGGCAGTGGGGCGTGGAAGGCGACTACGAAGGCATCGGCAATCTGATCGTCGGCCATTACGACGGTGAACTGCCGGTGGCCAAGCCGCGGAAGGAAAACTACGTCTACCTGGATCTCTGAAACTGCCTTTTACCAGGGAAGACAGATGGTATAGAATATAGCCGGAGGACATGAAAATGATCAGAATGTTTGCGACCGACATTGACCATACTCTTTACTGTGAAGAGCTGGGGAGGATACCGGAGGAAAACATCAGCGCCATGAAGGAACTGGTGGACCGGGGCGTCATCATCGCCCTGGCTTCTTCGCGTTCCTATACCGGCATCATCGAGGTGGCCGACATGTTTGATCTCTGGAACCATAACGGCTATGCCATCGTCCATAACGGCGCCTACGTGGTGCGCCTGTCCGACGGCAAGGTGCTGGCCAGCGAGTCCTTCAGCGAAGAGGAGATCCGCTATTTCCATGACATGGCCAAACAGCTGGGCGTAGGCTTCAGCGCCATGCAGGACAACTTCATCTACGCCACCAACTATTCCAGGATCGTCGACTACGATTTCCAGAACGTCGACATGGACGTGCTGATAAGCAAGAAGATCCTGAATTTCATCAAGGGCGATGTCTGCCAGCTGGAGTTTTTCGACGATGACAAGGACATGTACAGTTTCATAAATACCATTCCCGAAAAGGACCGCCTGGCTTACAACTTCAACGTGCCGCAGCGTCCGGTCATGGACATTTCGCTCAGGCACGTCAACAAGTACTGGGGCCTGCAGCAGGCCATGAAGGATGCCGGTATCGCCGCTGACGAACTGGCGGCTACCGGCGACAACGACAACGACATTGAGATGATGCAGGCCGCGCTGATCTCCGGCTGCGTCGCCAACGGCTCGGTCAATGCCAGAAAGGCGGCGACCTGGGTGCTGAAGAGCGACGGGGAGGCCGGCGTAGCCCAGTTCATCAACGAACATCTGATAGGAGAGCATTATGTATAAGGCACTGATATTCGACGTTGACGACACCCTGATCAAGGTCGGTGAGGACCGGGTGCCCGAAAGCGCCATCGAGGCGATCAACAGAGCCCGGGAAAAGGGCCTGACCATCATCGTCGCTACCGGCCGGGGCTACAAGTTTCTGCACCGCGATGTCAAAAACCGCGTTAAGGCGGACTACTACGTCCTGAACAACGGCGGTTCCATCAACACCTGCGACGGTACCACGGTGGCCTATCACCCGATGACCCTTGAGCAGACGGAAAAGCTGATCGAGCTGTGCAAGGCGGACGACTATCCGCTGGGCTTCAAGTTCGACGACACCCTGCAGGCCTACTGGCGCGGCGAGGACTTTCTGAACCTCTACGTCTCCAAGGCCATCACCAGGGACATGCTGGACGACAACAGCGCCACCATGGACTACCACCTCACCCATGGTCTGCCCTGTGACGGCTTCATGTTCTCACCCAACCACGAGGCCATGAAGTATCAGGATATCATGCCTGACCTGTTCTTCTACAAGGCCAACAAGAAGGGCGGGGTGGAGTGCTTCCAGAAGGGCGTCAACAAGGGCAATTCCCTCAAGCAGCTGATCGGCGAGATCCTGGGCTATGACTTCTCCGAGTGCATCGCCTTCGGCGACAGCGACAATGACGTGGAGATGCTGCAGGTGTGCGGCACCTCGGTATGCATGGGCAACGGTTCCGAGACTGCCAAGGCGGCGGCGGACTACATCACCACCGACATTGACGATGACGGCATCGCCAATGCCCTGAAGCATTTCGGCATAATCTGACAGCCTGTTAGGAATCAGCCTCCTGACCGTCAATAATTGGTCAGGAGGTTTTCTTATGCTGTTTGAAAAAGTTCTGCTTGTGGGTCTGGCCTACATTCTGCTGCGCATCGTACTGTCCGATAGGGGAAGGATCAAGCTGTTCGGCTTCGGCATCAGCTGGCGGAGATAGAAGGAGGTGAGAGAAGATGAATAAGCTGTTCATATACCTGATCATGCTGGCCTTAGGCGTCACCATCGTCAAGCTGGCGCTTTCCTCCAGCGGCAGCTTCAGCTTCGCCAAGCTGAAGATCACCTTCAAGTAATGCATCTGAAGGACTTCGACCGCAGCCTAAGGCCCCGGGAGAAGGCGCTGGACAGCGGCATCGAGTCGCTTTCCGACAGCGAACTGCTGGCCCTGATCCTGCGCAGCGGCGTGAAAGGTCAGAATGCCGTGGCGCTGGCTTCCGGGATCCTCAATCAGACCGGCGGACTGGCCGGTCTTTTCGGAATGCCGCTGAACCAGCTCATGGAGCTGCCGGGGATCGGGCTGGCCAAGGGCAGCGAACTGATGGCCTGTCTGGAACTGCTGAAGCGGGTCAATTACCAGAAGATGCTGATGTCCGACGTCATCTCCTCGCCCAGGGAACTGATCAGCTGGCTCAGCAGCTGCATTGGCTGCCGGGATCAGGAATATTTCGTGGCGGTCTTTCTCAACAGCCGCAACCGCGTTACCGGCTTCCAGCGGCTGGCTCAGGGAACCGGCAACTGCGTTACGGTCAGTCCTTCCGAGATCTACAGTCAGGCCATGAAGCTTAAGGCGGCCTCGCTGATCGTCGCTCATAACCATCCTTCCCAGCAGGTCGAACCTTCGCTGGCTGACAACCTGACCACCGTTCAGCTTCAGAAGGCCGGGGAGATGCTTTCCATTCCCCTGAAGGACCACATCATCGTCTGTTTCAACGATTACTTCAGCTATCATGAGCATCAGATGATCTGAAAGAGTTTCCTACCCGCTGCCGGTTATGTTATAATTCAAAAGATGGAGGCGGACTATGAAAAGGAAACTTCTCGTATTATTGGTCACGGCCCTGCTGGCCGGCAGCCTGTGCGGCTGTACCAATGAAAAGGCAACGATAACGGTAACCAACTATGCCGTTAAATATCTGGTCGAGGCGCTGGCCGGCGACCGGGTCGATGTTGAATGTCTCAGCACCGACGTTTTCATCCAGCGTTCCACCCTGGTGGAAAACTACAAGAGCGTTCTCGCCCGCACCACCCTGCTTCTCTACATCGGCGAGCTGGAACCGTACATGGACGTCTATCCGGAGATCTTTACCGACTACAAGTTTGAGGCCATCAACCTGGCTTCTCTCTCCGCCATCTACGACTTCAAGCGCTATACCACCGTATCCGTCGGCAACGGGTCATACATCGTGGAAGAGAGCGACTATTACGACAGCGAACTGTTCGCCAATGTCGATACCTATCACAAGGATCCGTTCATCTGGCTGGACCCGATCGCCATGAGCTCAATGGCTTCCACCATCAAGGACTGGCTGTGCGGCTACTATCCGGAAGACACGCTGGTGTTTGAAAACAACTTCCGCGCCCTGCAGCAGAGCTTCGTGCGCATGGACGCTGAATATCAGGAGCTCAAAAAGCTCAGCAGCATCAAGATCGTCACCGTTACCTGCAGCTTCGGCAACTGGCAGAAGCTCTACGGCGTTCAGGTATACCCGCTGATCCTCTCCAAGTACGGCGCCCTGCCGACGGAGGAGCAGCTTCAGGACATCGAAGCTTCGATCAGGGACGAAGGCGTCAAGTACATCGTCTATGACAGCACCCTGACTTCCGACATGCAGAAGCTCTATGAGCGGGTCAAGACGGATCTCGAACTGCAGACCATTGAGCTTTCCTCGCTGAGCCGGCTGTCATCCGATGACATCAAGAAGAACAAGTCATACACGACCATCATGTATGAGAATCTGACTAATCTGGAAAAAGCATTCAAGGATAACAAATAGAGGCCAAGGCTTCTATTTGTTCATTGGGAAGGACTGTTTATGGAAAAACTTCTGCTGATCGACGGTAACTCAATGCTGTTTCGGGCTTACTATGCCACGGCGTACGGCAAGCCGATGACCTCGTCTTCGGGCGTGCCCACCAATGCCATCTACGGCTTTGCCCTGATGCTTTCCAGCGCTCTGAAGAACATTGACCCCAAGTATGTCCTGGTGGCCTTTGACCATGGCCGGGACACCTACCGCCATAAGGAATACCCTGAGTACAAGGGTTCCAGAAAGGAAACTCCGCCGGATCTGGTCGCTCAGTTCCCGGTCATCCGCGAATACCTGGACAGCCTGCACATCGTCCGTTATGAGCAGGAAGGCCTGGAAGCCGATGACATCATCGGCTGTCTGGCCAAGCAGAACCGCCAGTACGAGATCAGCATTCTGACTTCCGACAAGGACATCCTGCAGCTGGTGGACGACAATACCACCGTCTGGCTGATGATCAAGGGCATTACCGACATGGCCAAAATGGACCCTGCCGGGGTTGAAGAGCGCTTCAGCCTGACTCCCGAGCAGATCATCGACCTCAAGGGTCTGGCCGGCGATCCCTCCGACACCATCCCCGGAGTGCGCAAGGTGGGCGACAAGACCGCCATCAAACTGTTAAATGACTACCGGAGCGTTGAGGGCGTCTACGAGCACATTGACGAGATCAAGGGCAAGCTTCAGGAAAACCTGATCCTTGATAAGGACAATGCCTTTATGAGCAAGCGGCTGGCGACCATCATTACCGATGAGAGCATCGGCGTGGACATCAGCAGCTGCCTGTATCAGCCGGAAGGCCGGGATGCCTACGACTTCTACCGCCGCTACGACATGCGCACGCTGGCTGACCGCGTCGATCTGAGCAGCCAGCCGACCGCCAGTCAGAAACAGCAGCGGCGCTATCAGGAAAAGAACTATGTGACCGTTAAGCGCGTCAGCGATGAAGCCCTGAAGGATCATACCGCCATCATGCTGGACAGTCAGTCAGGTCTGGTTGCCTTCTGCAGTGAGGCCGGCGGCTTTGACATGAAGCTGGAGGACTTCCTGGCTGATGAAAAGGTCAGGGAATTTCTGAGCGGCGAAAAGGTTAAGATCGTCTACGACATCAAGAAGTGGCACCATCTGCTGGCTGATCAGGGCCTGGAAATGGGCGGTCGCAACTGTGATCTGATGATCATGGCTTTCCTGTGCGACAGCAAGGTCAAGAACCTGACCGACCTGCTGAACCGCTATCAGCTGGCCGGCGGCCTGAGCCAGAGCGCTCAGCTGGACCTCTTTGAGACGGCGGATGACTACGACCTGCTCAACCGTCAGTGCTCAAGGCTGTTGTTCATCGCGGAAGAGCTGGAAGAGGAGCTCGGGCAGAAGGACATGGAGGAACTCTACTATGACGTCGAGCTGCCCATTGCCCGCGTTCTGGCCGACATGGAGATCACCGGCGTCCGCTGCAACGAAGCCACTCTCGATGAGATCGCCGTACAGACCAGCGAGAAGATCGAGTTCTATCAGAACCGCATCTGGCAGCTGGCCGGCCGGCAGTTCAACATCAATTCGCCCAAGCAGCTGGCGGAGATCATCTACGATGAGCTGAAGCTGACCAAGAGCACCAAGCGCTCCACCGACGTCAAGGTCCTCAGCAAGCTGACCGACCGCCACCCGATCATCGAGGAGATCCTGCAGTACCGCAAGTATTCCAAGCTGTATTCAACCTATGCCTTCGGACTGAAGAAATACATTCAGAAGGACGGCAAGATCCACACCGTCTTCAACCAGTGCATCGCCGAGACCGGCCGGCTGTCTTCCTCGGACCCCAACCTGCAGAACATCTCAGTGCGCAACGAGGAATCCCAGCTGATCCGCTCCGCCTTCATACCCGAAGAGGGTTGCGTGCTGGTCGGCGCCGACTATTCGCAGGTCGAGCTGCGCATTCTGGCCCACATGGCCGATGAGCAGAATCTGATCGATGCCTTCAAACAGGGTTACGACATCCACACCAAGACGGCGATGGACATCTTCGGCGTCAGCGAGCAGGATGTCACCTCAGCCATGCGCCGGCAGGCCAAGGCCATCAACTTCGGCATTGACTACGGCATGAGCGCCTTCGGCCTTTCCGAGACCCTGCAGATCCCGGTATCGATGGCCAGAGACTTCATCGACCGTTACTACCAGCAATACCCCAAGGTCAGACAGTTCATGGAGAAGACCATCAGCGACTGCCAGGCCAACGGCTACGTGACCACGATACTGAAGCGCAGAAGAGAGATCCCGGAGATCAATTCATCCGATCACAACATGCGGGAATTCGGCAAGCGGGCCGCCATGAACGCACCCGTTCAGGGCAGCGCCGCCGATCTGATCAAACTGGCGATGATCCGCGTATATGAACAGCTGAAGAAACAGAACCTCAAGAGCAGGCTGATCCTGCAGATCCACGACGAACTGATCCTCAACGTCCCCGTTGAGGAAAGGGAGATCATCATGGAAATGGTGGAAAGGGAAATGGAACAGGCCATGGAACTCAAGGTTCCTTTGCTGGCCCAGTCCACCTGGGGCACCAACTGGATGGAGGTCAAGTAGATGCCTGAATTACCGGAAGTGCAGACCGTCATCTCCACCCTTCAGCAGCAGATGGGCCACCCGACGATCACGAAAGTCAGGGTCATCTATCCCCGCATCATCGCCAACGGCAGCCCGGAATGCTTTTGCGCGGCCCTTAAGGGTCAGAAGATCGAAAGCTACGGGCGCCGGGGGAAGTTTCTGCTGTTTCAGCTGACGGATTACCTGCTGGTGGCGCATTTAAGGATGGAAGGCAAGTTCTATTACTTCCATCAGGATGAAAAGCCTGATAAGCATACCCATCTGATATTTGACCTGGACAACGGCCAGCTGCACTACAACGACGTGCGCAAGTTCGGCCGCTTCTATCTGTATAAAAAGGATGAAGCACCTGAATGCCTGCAGAAGCTGGGGCCGGAGCCCTTCAGCGATGAGCTGACCGCCGGCTTTCTGAAGCGCTACTGCCATAACAGCCACACGCCCATCAAGTCGCAGCTGCTGGATCAGAACATGATCGCCGGCATCGGCAACATCTACGCCAATGAGATCTGCTTTGCCTGCCGCCTTGACCCGCTGCGCCCCTGCGGCTTCATCAGTTACGAAAAGTGGGAAGAGATAATCAGACAGACCCGAAGGATCCTGGGCGAAGCCATTGAAGCGGGCGGTACCACCATCCGCTCCTACACCTCGTCCTTAGGGGTTACCGGGCTGTTCCAGCAGAATCTCTTCGTGCAGTCCCGTCAGGGGGAAGAGTGCCGGCTGTGCGGGGCAACGATCGAAAAGACCCGGGTCGCCGGCCGGGGCACCTACTACTGCCCCTGCTGCCAGAAACCTGAACCCATCGTGATCGCCATTACCGGATCCATCGGCTCCGGCAAGTCGGAAGTCAGCGCTTATCTTCAGAACAGAGGCTGTCAGGTCATCAGCTGCGACGCCGTCAACAGCGAGTTGCTTGAACAGCAGTCCTGCCGCCGTGATCTCTGCGAGATCGTCGGCTGTCCGGAAGAACAGTTCAGCCGGCAGCTGATCGCCAGCCGGATCTTCGCCGACGAAAAGCTGCGCCGGGAAGTTGAAGCTTATCTTCATGAACAGATCTGGCAGCGCATCAGTCAGTGGATCAGCGAGAATCAGACCAAGAAGTACCTCTTTGCGGAAGTGCCGCTGCTGTTTGAGACCGGCTGGGACCGCCGTTTTGATTACAGCCTGCTGGTCCATGCTCCCGAAGATCAGCTGTACTTACGTCTGCAGAAAGACCGCGGCATGGAGCCAAAGCAGATCAGGGAAAGACTGGCCAGCCAGATGAGCGTTCAGGAGAAGCTGAAGCTCTGCGATCAGGCCATCCTCAACGACGGTACGCTGAAGAAGCTGCAGCAGAGCGTCGAGAGTTTCCTCGCCAAACTGCCTCAATAAGCAAACCGACAGACAGCGGAGAAAATCTTCGCTGTTTTTTATCAGCGGCAGACTAATTGTGCTAGAATGAAAATGCATAAATATGGGCAATTGGAAAGCCGGGTCTTTTACATGGAAGGTCGAAACAGATACATCGTTGACAGCTTTGATTCCCTGAATGCTGATTACGTCA
>JAGAFL010000111.1:0-17003 GCA_017612595.1 Erysipelotrichaceae bacterium
AAGGAACTGGCCAACTGCGGTCATTGTCCTCAGATGGACAGCTGCGAAAAGCTGAACATGATCACCGGCGACGTCCCCGAGGCCGCTGCCAGGCTGAAGGAAGACGCCGGACGCTGATTCTGTTTGCTTTTCAGGGGTAAGAAAAGATGCTTGATTCGATCATGGAAGCCATCCGGACCATCGGTCCGCTGTTTGCGGCGGTCTGGATCCTGACGGTCGCCTCGGTACTGTGGCGTCCGCAGAAATACTTCAACAGCATCCTGCTCATGCTGGCGCTGGCCGTCAGCCTTGTTTTTGTGGCCGGCTTACTGGGCGAGCATGCGCCGGACTTTCTGATCATCAGCTTCTGTCTGATCATGATGAGCATCTTTCTGGGTCCGCTGTTACTGATCCTCAACGGCATCATCCTGATCCGGAGGGAACGCTTCAGCGTTTCCCATCTGTTATCGATCGGCCTGGGCGTATTCGTCGGCATCGGCGAGACCGCCTGTTTGATCTACGTGCTGTCGCTGGCCGGGAGGACGGAACTGGGCCATCTGGAGCACTGGGTGCTTTTATTGGTCTTTACCGTCTTCTACTTCAGCTGTCTGGTCCTGAGTTTCGTCATCTATTCCGTCTTTCTGACGGCGATGCCCCGGCGGATGAACTTCGACTATGTCATCATCCACGGCTGCGCCCTGAAGGACGGGAACAGACTCACCAAGCTGCTTCAGGACCGGGTAGACCGGGCTATCGAAGTTTATCAGAAGTGCCGCAATAAACCGTATGTGATCCCCAGCGGCGGTCAGGGCGCTGACGAGAAGATCAGCGAAGCGGCAGCCATGAAGGACTATCTGCTTGCTCAGGGGGTGCCAGCCGATCACATCCTGACGGAAGAGCAGTCGGCGACGACACTGGAGAATCTGCTCAACAGCAAGAAGATCATCGATGGCCGGCCGGGTGAGAAGAAGACTGCCCTGGTTTCCAGCAACTACCACGTCTATCGCTGCCTGCGCTACGCCTCCGACATCGGCATGAAGTGCACCGGCATCGGCGCCCATACGGCCCTGTACTACTGGCCTACGGCCCTGATAAGGGAATTCATCGCCGTCTTCGTGACTAAGAGGTTTCTGTTCTGGTCACTGTTGGGCTATCTGCTGTTTACCGGACCGCTGATCTATGCGCTGTTTCTGCAGAAATGAATGACATAAAAAAGCCGGCTTGTGCCGGCTTTTACGTGGCTTTCGGGGATCAGAACCACTTGTAGAACTCGTCGATCAGATCGACCCAGTCACCGTTGAGGATCATGTGGTGGTTGCCGATCGATTCGGTCAGGAAGTAGTTCAGGGTATCTTCGTCCAGATGGATCCGCACCTGCGTGCGGCAGAGGTTGAGTTCCTTCAGGTTCTCCTGCAGATCGCCGCAGGCGGCGAAATATCTGCTCATCAGGCCGTCGGTCTTGAAGATGGTGACCGGACCTTCCTGAATGTGGCCTCGGAAGGCCACGCCCAGATCGGACTCGAAGTGGGTCATCAGCTCGTAGTTGGTCGGCATGTTGAGCGGCAGGGTGCAGTGAGCGAAGATGATGTCATTGTCATCGGACAGGATCCGGGACGGGTTGGCCATGAAGACGGGCTGGCCGGTCAGTTCGCCGGCGGCAGCCATGGAGATCAGGGCCGGCAGGTCGCCTTCGCAGCCGCCGTAGATGCCTTCGGCGTTCAGCACGGCCAGAGCCAGGCAGCTGGTGCCCTTGATCGGTCCCAGCAGGTCGAAGCACCTGACGGTCAGACCGTCAAGATGGTACTTCTCAACGATTCTCTTGAGGGCTCCGTAGATCTGGCAGCACAGTTCGGTATCCTGGGGATGCCAGTTGCGGGCCTTGATCGCTTCGGTGTATTCGTTGGGTTCGTATTGCTTGCGGGCGATCTCCGCAAAGAATTCTTCCATGGAAACGTCGACTACTTCGATGCCGGTCATTTCCTTAAGCTCGTCGGCGTCAACGTCGGAAGAGATCAGCCAGTCGCTGGGCTGACCGACTCTGGCCAGGCGCATGTTTCTGATGCGGTTGGCGGCCTTGAAGACCTTCGCCAGGTCGGCTATTCTCTTGGCCATCTTAGCTTCCGATCCGTGAATGATCTCGCCGGGTATGTCGTTCTGTTTCAGGTAGGACAGGATCTCCATGCTGGCAGCCAGCGAGTTGTTCAGACCGGTCGTCAGCAGGAAGACCGGTTCGGGCAGCTGATCGACGACGGCCTTGAAGCGGCCTTCCACGCCGCCGCCGCCGACAAAGACCATCAGCAGATCGTGATCGCTGACATGCTCAAGATCGGTGAAGACCAGATCCTGGCCACTGAGAGCGGATAGTCTTTCCACGACTTCGCGATTGTAGCTGTTGATGGTTACGCCGGCCGCGTTAGTTGATTCCAGATAGTATACGCCAATGCTCATGATATTTATTCCTCTTTCTTATAAGTCTATTCTAACACAGTTTTCCGGATAATCAGGAAGGCAAATGAAAACACCGCCGAAGGCGGTGTGATCTCTTTTAGTCTCAGAAGCAGTACAGCAGGCTGCCGGCCGCAATGCCGGTAAGAAGGATCAGCAGAATGATCATCAGACTGCTTTTCGTCCGGTTCTTCAGCAGGGCGGCGTAGCCCAGTCCGGAAACGGTGACCAGTCCGGCGAAGAAGGCCGCAAAGCTGATCGTTCCCTTCAGATACAGGCTGCCGATGAAGACGCTGGCGGCGCAGTTGGGGAACAGGCCGATCAGGGCCGTAAGCAGCACCTGCATGCAGGAACCCTGCAGCAGCAGTCGGGCCAGCAGCTGCCCGGAGAGCAGACTGAAGGCAGCGTTGAGAACGATGTTGCAGATCAGGATGTACAGGCTGATCTCCAGGGTGTGATGGATGGCCTCGCCCACGATGCCCCTTTCGCAGTGCTCCTCATGGTAGGAGAGCAGTTTGTCACTTTCCTGATGACCACCGTGCTTCAGGAAGCGGTCAGCCAGCAGGCCCACGGCCAGAGCGAGCAGGAATTTGCCGGCCAGGATCACCAGGATATCCTTAAGCGCTCCCGCGGAGATCAGCATCAGCATCGCTTCGTCGCTGGTGGCGATGAAGACCGCCAGAAGCGTGCCTAACGAAATGATCCGGCGGCTGTAGAGCGAGGCGGCGGCGACCGAGAAGCCGCACTGGGGAATCAGGCCGACCAGGCTGCCCAGAACCACGGAAAAGCGCGGATCTGCGCTGATCAGAGCACCGGAGCCTTCCTGGCCGTGATGCTCGGAGTATTCGATCAGCAGATAGCAGATCATCAGGACCGGCATGAATTTCAGGGTATCGACGAAAGCGTCGGACAGTATTTCCCGCATAATCAGTATTCTAGCACACTGCGCCGGTAAAAACAGCATGATAAAAGCCGGAACTCCGGCTTCAGTGATGCCCTGGCTGTCCTTAATCGCGCGGCTCGTGAAAGCCGATGCGCTCTTCGATGATCCGGACGATCTCTTCCAGATTATCCCGGTCCTGTTGGCTGAAGCGGCCGATCAGCGGGGAATCGATGTCCAGAACGCCGATCAGCCGGTCGCGGACGATCACAGGGATCACGATCTCGCTGTTGGAGGCGCTGTCGCAGGCGATGTGGCCGGCAAACTGATGGACGTCTTCCACCACCACGGTCGCTTTTTCCCGGCCGGCCTTGCCGCAGACCCCTCTGTCCAGGGGAATGATCTCGCAGGCGACCCTGCCCTGGAAGGGACCCAGGATCAGCTGGCCGTCCTGATACAGGTAGTAGCCCAGCCAGTTGATGTCTTTCATTGACTGATAAAGCAGAGCGGCGGTGTTGGCCAGCAGGGTGACCAGATACTTCTGGTCCCTGACCATTTCCCTGACCTGCTGCTTCAATAACTCATAATCCATGCCTTTTACCTCTTTCCCATTATAACATTCTTCCCGTTCTTTCTTCTTTATTATGCCCCGCTGTTATGCTAGAATAACACCAGACAGGGGTGCCATGTGCTGAGATATACCCTTAGACCTGATCCGGTTAATACCGGCGTAGGAAGATCTAAGCAGCCCCGGAAAGGGATTTTTTTATGAAACTTACTACCCGTGACATTGTCTACATTGCCTTATATGCGGCCTTATTCGTCGTTCTGGACTATCTGACCAACCTGTTCAATCTGTTCAGAATGCCCCAGGGCGGCTCACTGTCCTTTGCGACCGTTGCCCTGCTGGTCGCCAGCTACCATCTGGGATGGAAGAAGGGACTTTTGGTCTGCGTGGTTTCCATCATCCTGATGTGGGTCATCGGCTCCATCACCTACTACGGCATCGTCAGCCTGCTGTTTGACTACATCATCGGCTATCTGGCCTACGGCCTGGCTTCGCTGGTGCCCAGCTATAAGGCTGTCCATTTCGGCATCATCGTTTCCAACCTCATCCGCCTGGCGGCATCGACCTTTGCCGGCTGCTACGTCTGGGGAAGCGAACTGCCGGCTTCGTTAAGCTACAACGCCGGCTACATCGTTCCGACCATGATCGCCGATCTGATCCTGGTGCCACTGGTCTTAATGGCCATTGAGCCGGTCATCAAGAGGAGAAAGTAATAACTCAGGAGGGAGCGCATGCATCCGGAAGTCAATTCGCAGGTCTACATTCAGGCCTACAAGCATGACGGCCGTCTTCACCGCACCTGGTCAATGGGCGATGTCCTGGAGGCTGACGAGCAGCACTTCGTGATCATCACCAACAAGAGCTGGGTGCTGGAGGAAAGCGGCTACCGCTGGAATACCCGCGAACCGGCGGTGGGCTATTACTACGGCGACCGCTGGTACAACGTCATCGCGATGATCAGGGACGAGAGCATCTACTACTATGTCAACCTGGCGTCGCCGGCGCTTTATGACGGCGAAGCGGTCAAGTTCATCGACTACGACATTGACTACAAGATCTACGGCGACGATCTGATCATCACCATGGATCAGGATGAGTACGCCCGCCATAGAAAGAGCATGCATTACCCCGATGAGATCGACGCGATCATCCATCAGACGATGGAAAGGATCGTCGACGACATTAAAAACCGGCGTCCGCCCTTCAGCAGGGAGTACGTGGAAAACCACTTTCAGCAGTATCTGAAACAGCTGGCCGGCTAGCCGGCTTTTCTTTTGGCTTGAAAAAAACCGCTGACGCGGTTTCTAGCAGACGATCTCGCCGTCCTTCATGACCGGCTTGCCGTCAGCGGTGATGGTGGGATCGTTGGTCACGATGTCGAAGTGGCCGGCGGCGTCCTGCCTGCCGCCCAGCCCGCGGTTGCGGCCCAGGCCGATGTGGAAGGTGTGGAAGGCGGATTCGTCTTCGATGTAGGAAACGCCCCGGGTCCGGGAGATGCGGTTGAGGCCGATGCCCAGTTCGCCGGCCCGGTACATGTTTTCGGAATTGAATGATTCGATGTAGCTGAGCAGCTTCTGACCGTCGCCGCCCTCGCTTTCGGCTGAGACGATCCGGCCATTCTCAAAGACGACTCTGACCGGGTTTTCGACCAGGCCGATGTAGCCGAAGGAAGCGTCCAGATAGAGCACGCCGTTGGTCCTGTCTTCGTTGGGCGCCACGAATACCTCGAAGGAGGATGAGCCGATCAGGCCCTTGCGGCCGGCTTTGCCGTTGAAGTAGCCGGGCGTCCGTCCCTCAATGTCAAAGTAAAGGTCGGTTCCCCGGGCGGTGGTGACGTGGACGCTCCTACTGCCCTTAAGGACGCTAAGTATCCTCTTGGCGTCCCGGTAGGTGACCCGGGGGTCCATCTGAATGAAGTCGTTTTCCAGCAGGGAAGTGCCGTCCGAACAGGACAGGGGCAGGGAAAGAAAGCGGGCGCCGTGTCTGACCGCCGTCTGAATGGCGTTGGTGGTGATGAAGGAAAAGTCGGTCGCGCCGATGATGACGTCTTCCTTGCAGAAGATGTCGGTCATGCTCTCGATGACCTCGCCCTTCTGGACCAGCTGGGAATTCAGGATGGTGGTCTTCAGCACCGCGTCGGCGCCATAGGCCCAGCGGGAAAGGGCCTCGGCTTCCTTAAGGTGAGCCTCATCGGTGATGAAGTGGATGAGTTCGTCCTTGCCGACGTTCAGCCAGTCGTGCAGGATGATCGATATTCCCTTGTCGATGTTGATCATGGGCCCTCCTTCTTTCTATGCTATAATAATACAATAAAAAACGGAGGACAGAGGCGATGAAAAAACTCCCCAAGTACGATTTTGACAAGCCGGTGAAGCTGCTGGAATACCGGGCACCCCGGTTCGACATCATCTTCTATTCCTTTCTGCTCAGCCTGATCACGCTGGCGGTGGTCTGGCTGCTGTTCATTCACGACGGGAAATTTGCGATCAATTTCGTCCTGTGGAGAGTACTGGTCGCGATGCCGTTAGTCATCATTGCCTACTGGCTGCGGGAACTGCTGAACGAGCTGCGCGTCTACCCGCCCAAGCTGATGAAGAAGCACATCTGGACCATTAAGGAACTGATGGAGCTGACGGGAAAGGACCGCCGGCAGACCGAGGCGATCATGTCGCATGTCTTTGAGGCCTGCTTCAGCGTCGACAAAAAGAACATTTCTGAATAATTTTTCATAAAATGTCGGAAAAATTTACATGTTTGCATGTAAAAACTTGCAGACATGTTTTTTTCGTATTATAATGGAGACTAATTTAAGGAGGATAGTATTATGCTAATCAAATTAATTGGCGTGGCAATCGTTGTTGTCGGTCTGGTACTCAAGTTTGATACCATCGCAACCGTTGTCCTCGCCGGCCTGGTTACCGGTCTGGTTGGCGGCATGAGCATCATGGAAATCCTAACGACGTTAGGCAATTCCTTCGTTACTCAGAGAACGGCGACTCTGTTCGTTCTCACCCTGCCGGCTATCGGTATCTGCGAAAGATTTGGTCTTAAGGAGAAAGCTATCGACTTCATCAGAAGCATCAAATCAGCTACTGCCGGCCGTGTCATCATCGTTTATGAAGCGATCAGAACCCTGGCTGCTGCCTTCTCGATCAGATTGGGCGGCCATCCGCAGTTCGTCCGTCCGGTCGTCGTACCGATGGCTGAAGGCGCTGCCGTTGCCAAGTACGGTGAACTGAATGACAAGATGTCAGACATCATCAAGGGCGGTTCTGCCGGTGCTGAGAACTATGGTAACTTCTTCGCACAGAACTGCTTCATGGGCTCATCAGGAACTCTGCTGATCGCCGGCTTCCTGCATGATCCGCTGAATCTGGGTGAAACCGGCGCTCTGGCTCTGCAGGTCGCCAAGTGGTCCATCCCGGTTGCCGTAATTTCAATGGTTTACGGCATCATCAGAAACCTCTGGCTGGATAAGCAGCTGGACAAGGCAAGCAAAGGAGGTAAGTAAAGATGACTCCTGCTCAGATTTTAGGTGAAGTATTCTACAGTATTATCGGTCTGGTCTTCATTCTGGTCGGTGCCAAGGCACTGAAGGATGAGGGCTGTTCAAAGAAGCTGACGACTGCCGCCTTCTGGTTCCTATTGGCGTTCACATTCATCGCCGGACCGTGGGTTCCGAAGTGGCTGGTCGGCGCCGCCATTGTCATCATGGCCTGTCTGACCGCCATCGGCGGTGTCGTACAGTCCAAGAATGACGTACCCGATCCCGTTGAAGTCCGCAAGCATGCGGATGAACTGGGATACAAGATCTTTATCCCGGCTCTGTGCATTGCCGTGGTCGCCGTTGTCGGCGCTACCCTTGGTTCCAAGGTTCCGGCCCTCAGCTGGCTGACGGCCAACAATGCCATCGGTCTGTCCGGTGTCGTCGCTCTGTTTGCCGTCCTGCTGCTTACCAAGGCTTCGCCGAAGTACGCTGCCGTTGACGGTGCCAGACTGATGGACAACGTCTCCACTACCGGTATCCTGCCGCAGCTGCTGTCTGCCTT
This sequence comes from Erysipelotrichaceae bacterium, assembly GCA_017612595.1. GTDB lineage: Bacteria > Bacillota_I > Bacilli_A > Erysipelotrichales > Erysipelotrichaceae > UBA1783. The sequence goes on from JAGAFL010000111.1 coordinate 7,922, forward strand.
AGGCGCTCTGTTTACCGCTGCCGGCGTCGGTGATGCCGTATCTCACTATGTATCAATGGTCGTTCCGGAAAACAACATTCTGGTCGCCTGCTTCATTTACTGCTTAGGCATGGCCCTGTTCACCATGATCATGGGTAACGGCTTCGCCGCCTTCACCGTCATCATGACCGGTATCGGCGTTCCGTTCCTGATCAATCAGGGCGCTGACCCGATCGTCGTCGGTGCCTTAGGTCTGACCGCTGCCTACTGCGGCACGCTGTGCACTCCGATGGCTGCCAACTTCAACATCGTTCCGGCGGCATTGCTGGAAACCAAGAACAAGTACGCAGTCATCGCCTCACAGGTACCGTTTGCGGTCTGCATGCTGCTGACGCACGTCGCCCTGCTTTACTTCTTTGCCTTCTAAGGTGAGCTTATGAAGATACTGCTTACCGGCTTTGAACCCTTCGGCGGCGAGACCGTCAATCCTGCTCAGGAAGCGGTCGCGCTGGTAAAGGATGAGATCAAGGGCGCCCAGATCGTCAAGTGCTACGTACCGGTGGTATTCGGCAAGGCGGTCGAGACCGTCCACGCTGCCATGGTCAGGGAGAATCCCGATGTGGTATTCTGCATCGGCCAGGCCGGCGGCAGATTTGAAGTAACACCCGAAAGAGTGGCCATCAACTGCGACGATGCCCGGATCCCTGATAACGAAGGCAACCAGCCTGTCGATCAGCCGGTGTTCGCCGACGGGGCCAACGCCTACTTCTCAACCCTTCCGATCAAGAAGATGGTTGAATACATGAAGAAGGCCAACGTTCCCGCCGCGATCTCCAACACGGCCGGCACCTACGTCTGCAACCACCTGATGTACGGGGTCTGTTACTACATCGCCAGGGAATTCCCGAAGGCGATCGGCGGCTTCATGCATGTCCCGTTCCTGCACGAACAGGTCATGAACAAGAAGGAGACGGCGTCCCTTTCCAAGGACGATGTCGTCAAGGCCATCGAAGCTTCCATTGAAGCCATCGTCGATTCAAAGGCATAAGTGAAAAGGAGCTCAGGCTCCTTTTCGTCTGAAACTTTCCAGACAGCTGACCAGGTGGTCAGTTGTCTTTTATTATGCTAAAATGAAAAAAAGAGTGGTGATAGATCATGAAGAGAGTAATCGCAGTAGTAGATGACGAGAAGGACCTGAACGAACTGATCAGCCGTTACCTGCAGAAGGAAGGCTACGAAGTCCGCAGTTTCTATACCTTTGAAAGTACCATGGACCATGTTCAGGACAGCGACATTGACCTGTGGCTGCTGGACATCATGCTGGACGAAGGCAGCGGCTATGACCTGCTGGAATCCATCAAGAAGTACCACAGCGACAAGCCGATCGTTTTCATCAGCGCCCGCGACCAGGAATTCGACCGGGTGCTGGGTCTGGAAAAGGGCGGCGACGACTACATCACCAAGCCCTTCAACATGAAGGAAGTCGTTTTACGGATCAACAACATCATCAAGCGCTTCTACCGTGAGGAAAGCAAGATCGAGATCGACGGCTATGTCATCGATGAGCAGCAGCGCAAGGTTTCCGACGGCGTCAACAGCATCGATCTGACCACCAAGGAATTTGACCTGCTGATGATGTTCATCCACAAGAAGGGCGTGGCCCTTTCCCGCGAAGACATTCTGCGCACGGTCTGGGACGAGGATTTCTTCGGCTCCGACCGCGTCGTTGACGATACCAAGCGCCGGCTGTGCAAGAAGATGCCCAATCTGAGCATCAACACGCTTTACGGCTACGGCTACAGGTTAGGCTGATGAAGAAGATCTTCCGCCACCTTTCCAACATGTCGCTGATCCAGCAGCTGTCGGCAATCATCATCCTGTTTGTCGGCATTTTCATCGTCTTCTTTACGATCTACCTGCGCGGCAACATCGACGACTTCGTAACCAATCAGTGCATGAACATCATTCAGCGTTCCCAGCAGACCGTCATCGACAATGTCGTATCCGGAAAGCAGGGCTATTCGGAGCTGACCTATGATTCCGACGTCATGCACTTCGTCTTCTCCCGGGGCAAGCTGCAGTCCTATTACGGCACCGCCACCTATTCGGAGCAGTTTCTGGCCGATATCACCAGGATGGTGGAAGCCCATGGCTCCGGCTGGATCGAGAGCAATGTCCACATCGAGGACAAGATGTACTACTACCGGCTTTATACCATCGACAGCCATACTCAGGTAATCTCCCTGATGGATGAGAACTACGGCAAGGCGATCGCCTCGACCCTGCTTTCATCCGTCTCCAACAATACGGCACTGATGTTCTCGCTGATGTTCATCCTGCTGCTGATCTGGGTGGGCACCGTCATCACCCCGCTGCATCAGATCCAGTCCTACGTGGAAAAGGTCAGAAAGGGTGACGAGCAGGCGGTGCTGAGCGTGGAAAGGGGCGATGAGATCGGCGAGATGGCCAAGGCGCTGGTGGACATGAAGGAGGAGATCGAAAATCAGGAAAAGACCAAGGAGGAGATGATCCACAACATCTCCCACGACCTGAAGACCCCGATCGCCATCATCAAGTCCTATGCCGAATCCATCCGCGACGGCATCTATCCCTACGATACCCTGGAGGGCAGCGTCGATGTCATTATCGAAAACGCCGACCGGCTTTCCAAGAAGGTCCAGTCGCTGCTGTTCCTCAACCGTTTGGACTACGTCATGGACCAGGAGAGAGATACGGACAAGACCACCGAAATGATTCCGCTGGTCAACAGCGTCTGCCAGTCCTTCAAGATGATCCGTCCGGAAGTAAAGGTGGAAAAGTACCTGCAGAAGGGCGTCGTCTTCAAGGGCGATGAGGAAAGCTGGCGCATCGTGCTTTCCAACCTGCTGGACAATGCCCTGCGCTATGCCGAAAACGAGGTCGTCATCGACGTTCACGATGACATGCTGACGGTCTTCGATGACGGCCAGCCGATCTCCGAAGAACAGCAGAAGCGCCTGTTCAAGCCCTTCGAGAGGGGCGACAAGGGCAAGTTCGGCCTGGGTCTGTCCATCTGTTACAAGGTCTGCAATACCTATGGCTACAAGATCGAACAGGAGAACATGCCCAACGGCGTCATCTTCATCATCAGCCCCAAGGAACCGGCGGAAGTGAAGAAGGACAAGAAGAGCACCAAGGGCAAAAAGCCGGCGGCTTAATTGCGCTGAAAAAACAATATCTGCTAGAATATTGTTAGAAAAATAATCTCAGGAGGAAATAATTAGAGATGAGTACACCACATAACAGCGCCGAAAAAGGCGATATCGCAAAGTTAGTTCTGATGCCGGGTGACCCGCTGCGCGCCAAGGTCGTAGCGGAAACCTATCTGGACAATCCGGTCCAGGTCAACAATGTCAGAGGCATGCTGGCCTATACCGGTACCTACAAGGGCCACCGGGTAACCGTCATGGGCTCCGGCATGGGCATGCCCTCCATCGGCATCTACTCCTATGAGCTCTATCATTTCTATGATGTCGAAGCCATCATCAGGATTGGTTCCACCGGCGCCATGCTGCCGGAGATCAACCTGTACGATGTCATCCTGGCTTCTGCCGCCTTCTCCGAGTCATCATATGCCTACCAGCAGGGCGGCTGCACCGACAAGGTCATCAAACCCTCTGAGGAACTCAACGAAATACTGCGCAAGGGCGCCGAGAAGCTCGGCTATCCGATCGTTGAAGGCGTGGTCAATTCATCCGACGTCTTCTACTATGACGAATCCGTCGCCGCTGATCGGATCGCCAATGCCATGAGCTATCATACCGTCTGCGCTGAGATGGAATCCTTCGCTCTGTTCCACAATGCCAACATGGCCGGCAAGCAGGCCGCCTGCCTGCTGACGGTATCCGACAGCATCGTCAACCATCAGGAGACCACGGCTGAAGAGAGACAGAATTCCTTCACCAGAATGATGGAGATCGCCCTGCAGGCTGCTGAAGTCTATGACTAACAGCTACATCGAAAGAGTCCTGCAGGAAACCAAGAAGAACAATCCGGAACAGCCTGAATTCATTCAGGCTGTTACTGAAGTGCTCACTTCCCTGCAGGCCGTCATTGACGCTCATCCCGAATACGAAAGCCAGGCGATCCTGGAAAGACTGATCGAGCCGGAACGCATCGTCATCTTCAAGGTGCCCGTGGAGATGGATGACCATCACATTGAAGTCTATCGCGGCTACCGCATCCAGCATAACGGCGCCCTGGGTCCCTACAAGGGCGGCATCCGCTTCAACCCCAACGTCAATCTGTCGATAATGAGATTTCTGGCCTTTGAGCAGACCTTCAAGAATGCCCTGACTTCTCTGCCGATGGGCGGAGCCAAGGGCGGCAGCAATTTCGATCCCAAGGGCAAGAGCGAGGGCGAGATAAGAAGATTCTGCGAAAGCTTCATGACCGAACTATACCGCCACATCGGTCCGGAAAAGGACGTCCCCGCCGGCGACATGGGCGTGGGCGGCCGGGAGATCGGCTACATGTACGGCACTTACCGCCGGCTGATCGCGGAAAGCAAGATGGGCGCCCTTACCGGCAAGGGAATCGGCTACGGCGGCTCGCTGGCGAGGAAGGAAGCCACCGGCTACGGCCTGGTCTACTTCGTTCAGGAAGTTCTGAAGAACCACCCGATCGAAAGTCCCAGGGCCGTCATCTCCGGCAGCGGCAACGTCGCCATCTACGCCTGCCAGAAGGCCAGACAGCTGGGCTGGAAGGTCATCGGCATGTCTGATTCCAGAGGCTATGTCCTCGATGAGGATCTGGATCTGGAAACCGTCAGAACGATCAAGGAACAGCAGCGCGCTTCCCTGGAAAAATATCCGGAAATGGCCGGCCACGGCAGTTACCATCCCGGCAGCATCTACGATGCCGACTTCCGGGCGGACATCGTGATGCCCTGCGCCTGTCAGAATGAGATCGATCTTAAGCGCGCTCAGCACATCCGCGACTGCGGCGTCCGGATCGTCGCCGAAGGCGCCAACATGCCTGACAGCAATGAAGCCATCGCCTTCTATAAGGAAAACGGCATCGTCTTCGTACCCGGCAAGGCCTCCAATGCCGGCGGCGTCGCCACCAGCGGTCTGGAGATGAGCCAGAACAGCCAGCACCTCAGCTGGACCTTCGAGGAAGTCGACAACAGGCTTCACGGCATCATGATCTCCATTCATGACCAGTGCCGCCAGGCCTGTAAGAAGTACGGCCTACCGGAAGACGACTATGTCTCCGGCGCCAACATCGCCGGCTTCACCAGAGTCGTGGAAGCGATGATCGCTCAGGGAATTTACTAGTTCTCTGATCAACCTGAATTCCTGAACCCGGGTCAGCGCCCGGGTTTTGTCATGGAGAGGTTTGTTAAGGATTCTCTCAAAAGGCAAACAATACTTGATCGGGGCTGCCTGCAGGTAATCCCCTTGGTCAATTGACGTACAGTAAACTGTACGTTATAATGCAGGCAGGAAAGGAGGCCCGCATGATGTTAGCCTTAAACTATTCGCAGTTCCGCGAAAACATGAAAACATATCTGGACACCGTATGCGATGATTACGAGACCCTGACCGTTACCCGTAAGGATAACCGCAACGTCGTAGTGATCTCCGAAGAGGCCTATAACAATCTTCTGGAAAACGTCTATGTCATGAGCAATAAGGCCAATTACGACTGGCTGATGGAATCGCTCAGGCAGCTGGAATCCGGACGGGCTGAAAGACGCGAACTGATCGAGGCTGCCGATGAATAAGGTGTTTACCGAAAAAGCCTGGGCGGATTACGCCTGCTGGCAGTCAGAGGACCGCCGGACGCTGAAACGGATAAACAGGCTCATTGAGGACATCGAAAGAAACGGCAATCAGGGTCTGGGAAAACCCGAACCGCTGGTGGGCAGACTGTCCGGCTTCTGGAGCCGCAGGATCAATGACCGGGACCGGCTGATTTACCGGTGCGAAGGGGAAGACATCTTCATCATCGCCTGCCGGTATCATTACGATGATCACTGAACAGACCGCTGTCATGGCGGTCTTTTGCGTCCCGACAGGCCGGTGATTTTCCAGTGTGCTCCGGCATGCTATACTGTAGACGTATGACACGAGGTCAGTACCATGGAAAAGAGAATAACGGATATCCATTGCCCTAAGTGCTGTTCACCTGCCCGCTTTGATATCATCCATCAGCGTTATGGATGTCCTTTCTGCGGTTCGACTGTCGAGATTAATGAAGCATTGCAGGAAACCAAGGGGTTCCGTCAGATGCGCATCGGCCGTCTGAAGGAAAGCCGTCAAGAGTACCGGCTCTTCCGGGCTGTCTGTGAAGGCTGCGGAGCGCAGGTCGTCTTTGAAGAAGGCGAAGCCCTCAGTGACTGCGCTTTCTGCGGAAGGTCGATGGTCAGAACTGATTATCTGGAAAGCGAAGACATGCCGGAAAACGTCATTCCCTTCGTGCTGACCTTAAACGAAGCAAGGGAGAAACTTGAAGACTGGTGCCGCAGTAACCGCGTCCGGCCGGAAGCGGCCAGACTGAAAAAGATCACGGACCGTCTTCAGGGCTTCTATCTGCCCTATGAGCTGATCGAAGGCCCGGTCCACATGACGGTCGGCCGGATGGACGGTCTGCGGACGTATGAATGCGAAGGCTTCATCAATGACGAACTGGTCAACCGTTCCGCTCAGCTGGACAACCTGTTACTGGACGGCATGGAACCCTTTGACCTGGATAAGCTGGAGGCCTTTGACTTCGGCTATCTGGCCGGTCAAAGAGTCAAGATCGCCGACATTTCGCAGAAAGCTCTGGAAAAGCGGGCGTGCGAAGAGACAGCGGCGACCTACAGTCCCTTCCTGTCCGAAGTGATGGAAAGCAAGGCAGTCGAGGTAAATGCCGATGTCAGCGATGCCATCCGCCTGCCGGTGCTGCTGCCGGTCTATTACATCTGCCAGGATGATCTGATGGCCGCGGTCAACGGTCAGAGCGGCAGGGTGTCCGTGCGTTCGCTGAAGAAGAAGCGCTTCTATTTCCTGCCCTGGTGGCTGAAGGCCATTCTGGCTACGGCAGCCTTCTCGCTGATCGCCTTTCTGGCTTTCGTGGCCTTCGGCATGGATAAGTGGGCGGCGCTGTACATTGACGGCATGCTGACGATCGTGTTCATCATCGTCATCCTTTGCCTTTACAGCGATACCGTACATAACCGCTTCATCGTGGAAACCAACCATGAGATATACACCTCCGGTGAAAGTAACTTCCAGCGCCGTCAAGGCAAGCTGATCCCCAGTGAAAAGGTGCTGAAGCGCAAGCTGGAAAAGCCGGTCTTCTTTGAGAAGCTGGATGGTGAATACCAACCGGTCGAACTGCGCTTTACCACCCCGGTCAGGGTGATCAGGATGATCTTACTGTGCCTGGGCGTGCTGTTTCTGCCGGTGATCTGCGCGCTGCTGATCAACGGATTTAATTTCCAAAAACTGGTCCTGGGCGGTTCCGCCGCCTGGTTCTGCGTCTTCGTGCCGGTAGTGCCCATTTACCTGCTGAAGTTCGGCATCGTCGAACTGCACGACAACCCCTGGATCTACGTGATCGATGAGAAGGGGAGAAGAAAGAGATACAGAAAGAAGATCAGAATCAGAATAACCAAAGATACGGCCGGGGAGATACTCAGAGCGCTGTTTGTGCCGCCGGTATCTCTGGCGGTATGGTTCGGGATCCTCAGCTTCATCGTGATGGTCTATCTGACCGCGGGAGGAGAGTAACATGGTTAAGCTCGTAGAACCTTCAATGGCCTATGATGAGCAGATCCAGGCTTACCGCCGCGCTTTCCTGACTGCGGGCGGCTCCATGGACGGCAGCGGGACGCTGCGTCACTATGAAACCACCCGGCAGTGGCTGGATTCCGTCAGGCAGTACAGCTGTGAAGAGACCGTACCCGCCGGCAAGGTGCCGGCAAGCCAGTACATCCTCATCCGGGAAGAAGACGACAGGATGGTCGGCGTCATCCAGATAAGGCATTATCTCAACGATTACCTGGAGAAGTACGGCGGCCACATCGGCTATTCGGTGGCGCCCAGCGAAAGGCGCAAGGGTTACGCCAGGAGAATGCTGGCGATGGGACTGGACATCTGCCGTCAGAGGGGCATGGACAGGGTATTGATCACCTGCTACAGCGATAATGAAGGCAGCCGACGGACGATCCTGGCCAACGGCGGCCGCTACGAATCAACGGTTCATGAACCGGAAAGCGACCGCGATCTGGAAAGGTACTGGATAGACCTGACCTGACAACTTATAGATAAAAAAAGGAACCGGAAAGCATGGATGCTGTTACCTTCTTTGTCATTAACAGTTATGTTTAGAGAATGCTGCACATGGCCTGCTGGCTGGCGGTTCCGCTGTTAGCGCGTTATAACGGCAAGCGGGGTTCCTGCCGCTGGCTGGGCAGCTTCTTTTACTGGCATTATCCCGTTCACATGACCGTGATCGGTCTGATCTATCTGCTCATGGTGAAATGAGCGAAGGATATAAGGTTAGGAGGATCAGGTGATCAGAATTCTGTTTGTCTGCCACGGCAACATCTGCCGGAGCGTAATGGCGGAAATGATGATGAAGGACAGAGTGGAAAAGCTGGGAAAAGACAGCGCGTTTTTTATCGATTCAGCGGCCACTTCAACTGAGGAGATCGGAGCCGGCATCTATCCGCCGGCGCACCGCAAACTCATTGAGAAGGGGATTGATCCGGGCAGCCATCGGGCCAGGCAGGTTAGAAGAGCTGATTATGACAGCTTTGACATGATCATCGGCATGGACAGCGCCAACATCCGGAATCTGGTCAGGCTGTTCAGCGGTGACCCGCAGAAAAAGGTGTACCGGATGATGGAATTTGCCGATACGGAACGAGACATCGCCGATCCCTGGTATACCGATGACTTTGAATCCACATACCGGGATCTGCAGGTCAGCCTGGACGGCTTGTTAAGGCGGCTTGACAGCCGGCTGTGAAGACGCGATACAACAAGAAATAACCGCTTTGCTGAATATATGATAAAATATAAAGAAAGCAGGCAGGAGATAGCAATCGATGAAACAGTCATCAAGGAAT
>JAGAFL010000112.1:0-17423 GCA_017612595.1 Erysipelotrichaceae bacterium
CCCATAATCTTTTGCAATTGCTTATTTATTGGATTACTGATGCCTTGATAAAAATCGTCTATCGAATAATCCAAAGGCAGTCCACCTGTAGAAACAATTTCAATTCTGTCAGAAAAGATATAAATGCATGGAGGAACCATTCTGTCCCATCTCGTATGCAAGCACGCATTATTCCATGCTTCTCTAAGCGATGCTGAATCAAATAAATGAACCTCTTCTCTTACAGCTTTATCATTAACGATAACCCTTGTTTCATTCATTGACTGAACATACTCCAGCGCATTTTGCATTGCAAGGAGCAGGCACTTATATCCGTATTCGTTTCTGGAAACCATTTGGGATTTGTCCGTGCCGTTAAACTTAACAACTTTAATTGAACAATTGTTATTGTCAGCTAATATGCTCGCCAGCAAATTGTATTTGCCATCCTTTGTTAACAATCCATTATTCTTGTCAAACGAATCATTATTAACCGAAAGATTTCGGGAAATAAACAATTGTTTCAGTTGATTAAACGTTAACTCCTGATCAAAAGACTCTATATTAGTCATTAATTCAACTGAATTAGAGAATAATAGTTGCCTCATGATTTCAGGTTCTATTTTCTTGTTCTCGTTTCCACTTCTGATCAAGTATTTCCCATCGGAAGAATACGGTTTGTTATGCCCTTTCACCTCTACTCTTATTACGGTTTTCCCTTCATTATCTTCTTCGTTGATTATTGGTATTATCGCTGGTTTAATCCTTGATGTAATAGCATCGCTGATGTCTTTAAGTGTTTTATTACCTATATTTACTCCTATTATTTCGCCATCATCTTTAACGCCAAACACGACAACGCCATTGCCATGTTTGTTTAACATCGCAGCTAGGCTTTCCATGCCCTTACTCAATTGAGCAAGAGATTCCTTAAATTCTATATATTCATTTTCTCTTTTGTATTTCATAAGTGCCTCCGTTTTATTCTACACTTATTATACACTTTAATAAATCATCCATCAAGTTTTATTCTACACTTATTATACACTTTATTGTATGTTTTTCGCCAGGCTAACCATGATGAAAGCATAATGCCAACAAACGCTTCCCCATAACAGACCACTACTTCTACAATGATTTCCTGCAACACATAAAACTTCATAATCACGGAATAGTGATCAAAACGGGCCAAAATCGTCAAATCAATCGTTAGCTTACATAGGTTTATTCGATATTATTGCGATTTTTGCATTTTTATCGGTTATATATCTGACACATCATTTACAGGATAAAGAACTCTTCAATTATAATCCGATGTTTGGCATATGTTTATGCAGGCGTTTGGCGTCTTTTGATTCCTGGTGTTGTCCGTAATAATGTTTCGGCAAATTCAGGCATTTGTTACATACGTGCTACATATATGCTACATACGAATTGATTTTCTGAGGTGAAACAAGCGTCATAATACGTCAAAAACCACGAAAAAAGGCCCAAAATGGACCTTTTCCGTAATCTTGTTTGGATACAGATTAACGCTTTGAGAACTGCGGAGCTCTTCTGGCTGCCTTTAAGCCGTACTTCTTTCTTTCCTTGGCGCGGGAATCTCTGGTGAGGAATCCTGCGGCCTTCAGCTTCGGACGGTAATCATCAACAACACCTAACAGTGCTCTTGAGATGGCGTGTCTCATGGCTCCGGCCTGGCCAGTATATCCACCGCCGTAAACATTGATGTTTACGTCGTACTGACCGACGGTCTCGGTGACCTCGAACGGTGCTCTTACGACCATTCTTAAGGTTTCCTGCGGCAGATATTCGTCCAACGGCTTGCCGTTGACCGTGATATCGCCCTTACCTGCAGTCAGGTAAGCTCTTGCGACTGAAGTCTTTCTGCGACCAGTGCCTTGGTATCTTACTACTTCTTTTTTCTTTGCTGGCATGACTGATCCTCCTAGTCTTCAACCTTCAGCTCGACCGGCTGCTGAGCCTGATGTGGATGTTCGGCTCCCTTGTAAACGAATAAGTGTTTACGCTGAACGTTACCTAACCTGGTGTGAGGTAACATACCGTGAATGGACTTCTCAACCCACTCGACAGTATACTTATCCTTCATGGTACGCATTGATCTTACGCGTAATCCACCCGGATACTGTGAATGATGATAGTAGTTCTTGGTTTCCAGTTTATTGCCGGTAACGACGATCTTGTCGGCGTTGATGACAATAACATAATCCCCACAGTCAACATTCGGGGTGTACTCAGGTTTGTTCTTGCCTTTGAGAACGGACGCAACAACGGTTGATAAGCGGCCCAATGTCTTTCCTGTTCCATCGACGACATACCAAGTACGTTTCACTTCTGCTGGTTTTAACATCGTTGTCTGACGCATGTTTAATTTCCTCCTAACCAAATGTAGTTTCCGGGGCTACCTTGGGCATAAAGTGTCAACTACTATTTTATGCAAGAGGGTATGTTATGTCAACAGAAAAATCGCTTAATATGACACGTTTTTCCGCTGTTTTTCCAACGGCCTCAGGCAGATGAAAACCGGCGCTGGAAGCACCGGTTTTTCCGCTTGTTTTTTCTGCTCTAGAAGTTAACCTTGATGCTCTTGAACCACTTGATAAATGCCGGGGTCAGCATGCTCTCGCAGTCGGCGTAGGTGATTCCCTCACAGTACAGATAGCTGTCGGAAGCCTTGCGGACGGTGATGAAGTTGCTGTAATCGGTACCGGTATAAACGTAGTAGTACAGATCGCCATCCTGCTTGATCTCGAAGGCTTCGTCACCGTTGTACTTGCGGATCGCTTCAACCACGGCTCTCTCATCGTTTGCCGGATATTCCATGCCCCAGCTGTCGAAGAGTTCCTTGTCAACGATGTCGTATGACAGATAGGCGTAATCGGCTGAATGGTCTACGCTGTCATCGTCCTCTTTGAAGACATTGGGAAGTTCGATGGTGAAGTGCGAATTGCTGAAAGTCGTGTGGTCAGGCTGCTGGTCAATGCTCTTTACCTTGATGGCCTGAGCGAATTCGTCGAATCTCTTGGGCAGATCCTTGGAATCGTTGAAGCAGCAGAAGTTGACGATGTAGTAGCCGTCATTGCCCTGCAGGCAGACGATCTTGTAGTAATACTCATCGTAGTCGTAGTCAAAGATGTAACGGTCGCCGACCATGCCGGCTGAAGTCTTGATGTTGTCGCCTTCGCTGACGGCTTCGCCGTATTCCTTCAGGTTTCTGTATTCAACGCCCTGGGCTCTCAGAGTATCGTCGCCTTCATAGTTGACGAAGACGACCATCTTGGCGCTGTCCAGATTTACGTTATCCTCATTGGAAATGGCATAGGCAAAATCATCAGAATCGAATTTATCGAATCCGGCAGGAAGCTGCAGTTCCAGACCGAGACCGGTATCATAGGACTTCAGATTGCTCTTACCGCCGCCTGATGAGCATCCGGGCAGCAGGAAGGCCAGAGCTAACACTAATACTAATATTCTCTTCATATTCTTTACTCCTTGTTTTTATTTTATCACATCGAAAGCCGTCTGTCTCTGTTTTTCCCGAGCCGCCGGTTTGTCTTCCGGAGTCCTGATATTATATAATAGTCAGACAGAAAGGAACGGCATGAAAAAGGCATTAATCGTCATCCTGATCATCGCTAATCTGTTCTGCGGCCTGCTCATCTATCAGCACTGGCATATCGGAAAGCTTAAGGCGGAAAGTCTGGCAGCCCTGCAGCAGGAAGTTTTCCTGCGGCTCTCTGACCAGCCGGTCGAGCTGACGTGCGGAGAAGGAATGTGGGACTGCCGGCAGCTGGTGGAAAGCTGCGGCGGGGAGCTGTCCGTGGACTGCGAGCAGATCGATCTGAGTATGCCCGGGGAATATGTCGTTACCTTCACCGTCAGCCGGACTGACCAGTACGGTCAGAGCGTGAGAGTCAGCGACAGCCTCACCGTTACGGTCATCGATGCCGTTTCTCCGGTCATCCGGTTCAGAAGCGAAACCGTATCGATGATCGCCGGCGGCGAATTTAACCCGGCAGACAATCTGCTTGATGTCAGCGACGACGTCGACGGTCAGCTGTCCCTGGGTGAAGAACTGCTGCCGGGCAGCTACACCGTTACTTCCTCCGTCAACAACATGAAGACCGGAACCTATAAGGTCACCGTGGAAGCCATGGACCGGCAGGGAAACCGGGAAAGCGCCAGCTACAGCGTCACCGTGCGCTCCGCCAAGTATTACCGCAATCCGGCCTACAAGGGCGAGAAGCTTACCAAGAAGAGAGGGACCATCAACGGACCCAGCGGCAAGGAGACCTACTACAACCTCAACATGGACGGCGTCATCAGGATCATGAGAAGCCGGGGGAACAACGATCCCTACTGGATCCGTGAGGATGGCTGCAAGATGCTGGGCGACTACATCATGGTCGCTGCCAATCTGGAGATCCGGCCCCGGGGCACCCTGGTGCTGACCTCCCTGGGCATGGGCATCGTCTGCGATACCGGGGCCTTCGCCCACCGCAACGTCTACCAGCTCGACATCGCCGTCGACTGGTAAGAAAAAGCACGCTGAGCGTGCTGTTGTAATTCACCGACAGGTTCAGCTTATGAACCTTTTCTTATGCTCTCTGACTTCCCGCGGGTACCAGGAAGCTGATCTTCTTATCAACTATTTCAATGGTGAAGTGCGTATCCTTCATCATCTCGCCGTCCGCGGCGATGTACAGCGACTTTTCGGCATCGATCTCCACCTTGCGCCCCTGACAGTAAGAGAGGTATTTCTTGAACTTCTCGTTGTCCAGATGCTCGCCCTTACGGTAGTAGCCGATCAGAGCGGCCAGACGGGGAATGCTGATGGGCGTGATCAGGCAGACATCGATCAGCCCGTCATCGGCAAGCGCCCGGGGAGCAGCCTTGTAGCCGCCGCCGATATGGGTGCCGTTGGCGACCGTCGCCAGCATGAAGCTTCCCTTGGGGTTGAGGACCTTGCCGTCGACGCTGATCGTTCCCCTGTGATGACGTCCGGCCAGTACCGCCACGATGATGCCGGTCGTATAGGAATTCCTGCCGCCGATGATCGGCTTGCGCCTGACCTTCTCCATGTTCTCAATGGCCACGCAGTCAAAGCCGGTATCGATGACGTTCATCGAATAGGTCTCTCCGTTGATCAGCATCAGGTCGATTTCCTGCAGATGGCCGTTGAGCAGATTGTCCAGATCAGCGGCGTTGTCAACTTCCCCATAGTACTTGATGAAGTCGTTCCCTGAGCCGCAGGGCCAGCAGCCGAAGCAGGCATTTTGGCAGCGGGCCACCCCGTTAACGATTTCATTCAGAGTCCCGTCACCGCCGGCGCCGATGAAGCAGAACTGCTCGTCTGGGCGCTGGGCGCAGGTACTGATGACGAAATCGACGGCGTCATGAGGCGCCTTGGTATAGTAGACCTCATAGTCGAGGCCTTTTCTTTTTCTCAGCTGCTCCAGCAGTCCGTCTTCGGAGTTTTCCTTGCCGGCCGCCGGGTTGATCACAAACACATATTTCATGGCTATTACCTTTCCGGACCGTTTCTTTCCCTTATCGTACCACAAATTTGAAGGCAATTTAAGGGTCAGTGCCCGGGTGTGATATAATTACAGGGTCAGGCCTGTGGACAGGCCTGAGTCTGTCTGCCTCTGAGGCAAGGAGGACGCGTTCATGAAACTGGTTATCGAGAATCTGACAAAGAGCTACGGCAGCACCCTGGTGCTCAACGATCTGTCGTTCACCTTTGAAGAGGGAAGGATGTATGGCCTGCTGGGCCGCAACGGATCCGGCAAGACCACCTTCTTCAACTGCATCGACAGCCTGATCGACTATGAGCAGGGCAGCGCCTACATCGAAAACGACGATGGCAGCCGTGAGGAACTCAATTCCCACAATCTCGGCCTGGTGCTCACCGACCCGATGCTGCCGGAATTTCTGACCGCTTATGAATTCATCAAGGCCTTCATCGAGATCAACGGCATCACTCCGGACCGGACGATCGGTGAATACTTCGACATCATCGCCATTGACGAGGCCAGTCAGCACAAGCTGATCAAGGACTACTCAATGGGCATGAAGCACAAGCTTCAGATCCTGATGTACCTGATCGCCAAGCCCCGCGTCCTTTTGCTGGATGAACCGCTGACTTCCCTGGATGTCATCGTGGCCGCCGAGATCAAGCAGATGCTCAAGGATCTCCGGGAAGGCCATGTCATCATCTTCTCAACTCACATTCTGGAACTTGCCACTTCTCTGTGCGACGAGATCGTGGTCCTCAACAACGGCAAGATGGAACTGATCGACAACGACCTCATCCGCACACCGGAATTTGAGGAAAAGATCGTGGGGATCCTCAAGGGTGAATAACCGCCGGCTTGCTAAGCTGATCAGGGATCTCCGCTACCGCAAAAAGGCCAATTCCTTCTTCTACTTCCTGTCGCACAACTTCATCTTCCGGCACTTCTTCTACGATGACCTGCCGGCGGAATATCTGGCAAAGGAAGGCATCGGCCTGACCCTGACCATTCTGTCCTATCTGTACCGCTTTACCAGAAAAGTCATTTATTTCCTGTTTCTCTACGGCTTTCTGGCCGGAGAGACTTCAGACAGCTTTCTGATGATCTTCATCCTGCTGGCCGTCGCCCGCGAGCTGTTCACCGGCATCTTCCTGTTCAACGAGGAAGACTACGACATGATCATCCTGCTCAAGGCCGAACCGCGGGATTACGCCCGCTATCTGATGCGTCACTACCTGCTGGAACAGGGCCTGCTGTTCGCCCTGGCCGCACCGGTGGTCTCCTCGCTTACGGGCATCAGCTATCTGCGCGTTCTCTACTGGATCCTGATGCGCCTGGCCATATCCTTCATCTTTGAGGCCGTAGGCCTGCTGATCAGCGAAAAGCGCGCTGCCTACGTGCAGAGAAGGATGCTGCCGAGAGTAATCATTGCCGTGATCTGCCTGATTGCCGTGGCGGTCAGCGTCTTTGCGGACGTTTCGATTCCCAACCGGTACATGGAACTGGCCGGAATCCTGATGATCATCAGTGCCATCGGCGCCTGGATGTACCTTTACGGCTTTGAAAAGTATGATCTGCTGTTCAAGTACAACCTGCTTGAGCTGTCCATCAACGGCAAGAACAAGTCGCTGGTCATTGACGGCATTGACTACAACAGCATCAATAAGAAGATCAAGGTCAAGGACAGCGAAGACAATACCCGGGAAACCGGCTACCGCTACATCTACCGCCTGTTCACTTCCCGCTACCGCCGCAACATCTACGGCAGCTTCATCGTCTTCGTGCTGCTGTCGCTGGCGGTCGAAGCCGTACTGCTGTTTCTGCCGAAGACGGCGCTGTTTACTGACATCCTGGAGATCGACATCGACGGAGATTTCATTTACAGCGTGCTGCCCAACATGTTCTTCATCATGTACTGCTTCACTTCCCGTTCGGCCAAGCAGTTCGCCCAGCTGTGCTTCTTCCAGCTGGACCGCTATCTGATCAACTACAACTTCTACCGGACCAAGCAGGCCATCATGGAAAACCTGAGACTGCGGCTCAGAACCGTTCTGGGCATGAATCTGATCATCGGTCTGATCCTGGCCCTGGGCCTGAGCGGAGCCATGGCTGTCCATTCACCTCTCATTGAACCCGGCCGGATCGCCGTCTGCTTCCTTCTGCCGCTGGTACTGGCCGTCTTCTTCTGCTTCTACAACATCACGTCGTATTATTTGCTGCAGCCGTATTCCTTTGATGGTACGGTGGTCAACAAAACCTATCCGATAATCGACGGCGTCGTCTATCTGATTTCCTATCTGCTGATGGATTTCAGCATTCCCATCAGTCTGCCGATCCTGGCGGCGGTCACCTTCGTGCTGGCCGTCATCTCGGCAGTAATGTTCGTGTTAGTCATCAGGAAAGCCCCCAAGGCCTTCCGGGTAAGGTAGGTGAGTGTCATGGTAAGAAAAGAAACACCTCAGCAGAGAGAATACTACAAGCCCTTCCGCTGCGCAGCCGGCTATGTCCTGGCTCTTTCCGTCGTCATGAACGCCCTCACCGCTGCCAGTTCAGGCATTTCCCTGGCCGGAGCGTTCGTCTTCAAAAACGAATTCCTGCAGACTCTTTTTACCTCCGGAGTGCTCTACGGATGCATCATTCTGGCCTACTACCTGTGCTACATGATCTTCTTCCGCAAGTACATTGACCGGTTCTTCACTCTGGAGCCGCTGCGGCGTAGAGACATCCCCGGCTGCCTGCTGGTCTGCCTGGGCACTTTCTTCTATGTGCTGGCCTGCTGGGATATCTGGTGGCTGATCGGCGGCTTTTCAACCGAGGAAGCTGCCTCCCTGTCTCTGATAGACATTCTCTACGCCTGTCTTGCCGCTCCCATAATGGAGGAGATCGTCTTCCGTTACTGGCTGCGCAAGGTCATGAAGCCGTATGGCCGCTGGTGCTACGTGCTGATCAGCGCCCTGTTCTTCGGCCTGTTCCATGGTACCTTCTCCCAGAGCGTTCCTGCCATCTTCATCGGTCTGGCCTTCGGCCTGATCGCCTGGCATTATGATTCCATCATTCCCACGGTGATTCTGCACGTCGCCAACAACTCGCTTTCAACCCTGAGCAATTACTATCCGGTTGAGATCAGTGACTATGTGGTCTATGGACTGGCCGGCGCCTTCCTGCTCATCATGCTGGCGCTGTCAGTACGCAAGCTGAAATGGAAGGAGTTCCCCAAGCCGTTCAAGCTGATGCCTCATTCCATTTCCTGCATGTTCTTCATCATTCTCTACGTCGCTCTCATCATCATCGGAAGACTGTTTGCCTTCTAGAAGCCATCAGACAGCCTGGCTGTGCCGGCTGTCTTTTTTTGCGCTTTGGAGCTGTCAGATTGTGTTATCATAAAAAAGGAAAAAGGGGGTAATCGCCATGATCAAGGTCTGCTTCTTCGACATCGACGGCACACTGCTGTCACACAAAACCGGCCAGGTACCGGCCAGCACCACCCGGGCTCTCAGACAGCTCAGGGAAAAGGGCATAAAGACAGTCATTTCCACCGGCCGTTCGCTGGAGGAAATGGTCAAGCTGCCGATCCTGGAGGTTCCCTTCGACGCTTATCTTACCCTTAACGGCCAGCTCTGCCTGGACGAAAACTATCAGATGTTTGCCGGCACTCCCATTGAGGAAGGCGACATGGAGATCCTGATCTCGATGTTTGAAGCCAAGCGCATCCCTCTGGTGCTGATCAGGGAGGACGGCCGGGCCATCAACTACGTCAATGAGACCGTCATCGCCACGCAGAACAGCACCCACGGAACCATTCCCGAAGTCAGCACCTATAACGGTGAGAAGGTCTACCAGGTACTGGGCTTCATTCCCGAAAAGGAAAAGCAGCTGCTGCGCAAGACGCTTGACGAATGCGACATCACCAGCTGGAACGATACCGGCATCGACATCATCGCCAAGGGCGGCGGCAAGGATGTCGGCATGCAGCGCTACATGGACCGCATGGGTTACAGCAAGGCCGAGACCATGGCCTTCGGCGACGGTGAAAACGACATCCCGATGCTGCAGTATGCCGGCATCGGCGTAGCCATGGGCAACGCCAAGGAGATCGTCAAGCAGAAAGCCGACTACATCACCACCGACATTGACGACAACGGCATTGAAAACGCCCTTAAGCACTTTGGTCTGATCGAAGGCAACACCGACCTGCAGACCAGCTACAGCGCCGACGAAAACTCTCAGACCCTGAAGCTGTCCGGTCCGGTCAACACGGCCACGGCTGACATTCTGAAGAATGCCTGCGAAGAGATCACCGAAGACGGACGGGAAGTATTCCTCGACTGCGATGACGTTCACTACATCTCCTCCACCGGCCTGCGCATCATTCTGTCGCTGGCCAAGCGGATCGGCACGGAAAAACTGCACATCATCAACGTCAAGGACGACGTTGAGCAGATCTTTGAGGTGACCGGCTTCGTCGACATCATGGACATTCAGAAGAAGTAACGGACACCATAAGAACATAAAAGACTGCCTGTCCGGCAGTCTTTTTCTTTTCATGGTGGAAAGTATGGGGCTCGAACCCATGACCCCATGCATGTGACGCATGTGCTCTCCCGACTGAGCTAACTCTCCGGTACTCTTATTATAGCGCAAACGCAGGGGAATTCTATGACAAATTCTTTTCTTCTCACTCTAATGAAAGCGCCATTGTTCATGGCGCTTTCATTAATAGTCGTTCTGTGTTCTAATCGCCGGTGCCCAGATAGAGTTCCTTGACTCTTTCGTTCTGCAGCAGCTGGTCGCCGGTGCCTTCCAGCTGAATGGTTCCGGTTTCCAGTACGTAGCCGTAGTCGGCGACTTTCAGGGCAAAGTTGGCGTTCTGCTCGATCAGCAGGATCGGCAGGCCGTCTTCCTTGTTGACCCGTTCAATGATGGCGAAGATGTCCTTGACCAGCATCGGGGCCAGGCCCAATGAAGGTTCATCCATCATCAGCATCTTCGGCCGGGCCATCAATGCTCTGGAGACTGCCAGCATCTGCTGCTCGCCGCCCGACAGGGTGCCGGCCAGCTGGCTGCTTCTTTCCTTCAGAACCGGGAAGAGCTCATACATGTAATCGATGTCTTCCTTAATGGCCTTGTTATCGGTGCGCAGGAAGGCGCCGAGTTTCAGATTCTCCAGAACGGTCATGTCCGGGAAGACGTGACGGCCTTCGGGGATCAGGGTTATGCCTTTCTGCACCGTCTGCCGGGCGGTGATGTCAGTGATGTCCTCGCCGTTGTAGATGATGGTGCCGCTGTCGTGCTTGATCAGTTTGGCAATGGCCCGCAGGGTCGTGCTCTTGCCGGCGCCGTTGGCGCCGATCAGGGTAACAATCTGCTTATCGGGAACGTTGATGCTGATGGACTTGAGGGCCTTGATGCCGCCATAGCTTACGCTCAGATTCTTGACTTCCAGCATGTTATCCCTCCTCTCCCAGATAAGCCTGGATGACCAGCGGATTATTGCTGATCTCTTCCGGGGTACCCGTGGCGATTGTCTTGCCGTACTGGGTAACGTAGATGCGGTCGGATATCTTCATGACCAGCTTCATGTGGTGCTCGATCAGGAAAACGGTGATGTGGAACTTGTCCTTGATCTCGAAGATGAAATCGGCAAGTTCATCGCTTTCCTTGGGGTTCATGCCGGCTGCCGGTTCATCCAGCAGCAGCAGTTTCGGTTCGCTGATCAGCGCCCTGGCGATCTCCAGTCTTCTCTGCATGCCGTACGGCAGGCTGGTGGCCTTCCAGTCGGCATACTGGGCCAGACCGACTTCCTCCAGGATCTTCATGGCCTTTTCGCGGCTGACGGTTTCCTCTTTCAGGGCATTTGGCAGATGCAGCACGTTGGCGAACAGTCCGCTGTGGCGGTTGAAATGAGTGGCGCACATGACGTTGTCCAGAACGCTCATCGTCTTGAACAGACGGATGTTCTGGAAGGTCCGGGAGATGCCGATTGAGGCTACCTGGTCCGGACGCTTGCCGTTGAGCTTCTCGCCATAGAAGTATATTTCACCTTCGGTAGGCTGGTAGATTCCGGTAATGACGTTGAAGCAGGTCGTCTTTCCCGCACCGTTAGGGCCGATCAGGGAGACGATCTCGCCTTCTTCAATTACGATGTTCAGATCATCGACGGCAGTCAGGCCGCCGAAGCGCATGGTTACATGCCTGGTTTCCAGTACGCTCATGCCTGTTCCTCTTTTCTCTTAAACAGCCGCGCCGCTGAAGTCCCTAACTTCTTCAGCTTTTCGAAGATGCGGTCCCAGGAGAATTCGTTGGAGCCCATGATGCCGTGCTCCCAGAAGAGAACGATCAGCATCAGGGAAATGGAGAAGAGGACCATTCTCATGCCGCCGATGCCCGGATACTTCCAGAAGCCGAAGTCGATCGGCTCGTCCATGAAGCGGAAGACTTCCAGGGCAATGGTGATGACGAAGGAACCCAGAATGGATCCGGTCATGGAACCGTTGCCGCCCAGGATCATCATCAGCAAGAACTGGTTGACGTAGGAATAGACGAACTGGTTGGCGTCGATGGTGCCGACCAGTGAGGCCAGAAGACCTCCGGCAATGCCGGCGATGAAGCCGGAAATGATGAAGGAAGTCATCTTGGTTCTGAACAGCGGAATGCCGATGGCCTCAGCGGCAACCGGGTCATCCCTGACTGCCTTCAGAGCCCGCCCGTAGGTGGACCTCATCAGCAGTCTCAGCAGCACATACACCGCCGCCAGGGAGCCGAAGGCCACCCAGACGGTGACGTGGTTCTTGATCTTGGTAATGCCGATCGGGCCGTTGGTAATGCTCTGGGCATTAAGCATGATGACTCTGGCGATCTCTGAGAAGGCCATGGTCGCAATTGACAGATAGTCGCCGGACAGCCTCAGTACCGGGAAGCCGATGATGAAGGCCGCGATGGCCGCAAACACGCCGCCCAGCAGCAGAGCCACCGGGAAACTGGTGTTGATCTCCCTGAGCCAGGGAGCGATCGGGGAAAGATAATAGACGGCGTCCTTGATCTCCGGAGTCATCGTCAGGATGGCAGTGGTATAGGCGCCGATGCACATGAAGCCGGGGGAGCCCATGGTGAAGATGCCGGTACAGCCGTTGACCAGGTTCATGCTCATGGTGACCATTGAGTAGATGCAGCAGATGTTGAATACTCTCACCCAGTAGCTGCCGAACCACGGCTTCAGGTTGCCGACCACAAACATCATGACGGCCAGCAGAATGATCGTCAGAACGGTATTGCGGTTTTTCAGGATCCTCTCAGCGAAGGCGCTTCTTTTCTTTTCCATGTTGTCACCTCCTAGGCCTTGTCGGCGACCTTCTCGCCGATGATGCCGGTAGGCTTGATGAGCAGGACGATCAGCAGCAGGCAGAAGCTGAAGACATCACGGTAGCTGGACAGCGCCGGGAAGAAGGCCACGACCATGACCTCGATCATGCCGATCAGCATGCCGCCGATGACGGCGCCGTCAATGTTGCCGATGCCGCCGATGACCGCGGCGATGAAGGATTTCATGCCCGGCATCGAGCCGACGGTGGGAATGACGGATGTATAGCGCTGGCCCCAGAGAATGGCGCCGATGGCTGCCAGACCGGAACCGATCGCAAACGAGAAGGCAATGGTCTTGTCGACGTCAATGCCCATCAGACGCGCCGCTTCCATGTCACGGCTGACCGCGCGCATGGCCAGACCGGGTTTGGTGTGGTTGAGGAACCAGGTAAGTCCTACCAGCAGGATCAGCACGACCAGAGGAACGATGACCGCCGTTCTCTGCAGTCTCACCGGTCCGACTTCGAAGACGTCCGTCAGCAGATCAACGGTCGGGAACTGCTTTGGTCTTCCCGAGAAGATGACGATGACGATGTTGTCGATCAGGTAGCTGACGCCCAGGGCGGCAATCTTGATGGTGCTGGTCGGCGCGCCGCGGTTGCGCAGGCGGTGATAGGCCAGCTTCTCAGTCAGCACGCCCATGATGGCGGTCAGGGCGATCACGATGATGAAGCCCAGCCACCAGGGCAGGGCCAGCATGGTCACGAAGACGATCGCAAAGTACATGCTGAGCATGAAGATGCTGTTGTGGGCAAAGTTGATCAGCCTGATGATTCCGTAGGTAATGGTATAGCCGATGGAAACCAGCGCGTAAACGCAGCCTAAGACCAGGCCGTTGCAGATCTGCTGGATAAGTACATCAAACGGCATTCCGTTCACCCCTTTCCTTACTCATTTTATCGAAGCGGCCGTACAGCGGGAAACGGTCGCAGAGAGCTCTGACCCTTCTGGCGCAGCTGTCGAGGACTTCCTTATCCTCAGGAGCTCCGGCAACCGCGGCGATGATGTAGGCGATCTCTGCCATTTCCTGCTTTCCCATGCCTCTCTGGGAAACGACGGTGCAGCCGATGCGCACGCCGTTTCTTACCGGTGAGGTGTCATAGGGAATGTCGACGGCATTGACCGACAGATTGATCGATTCCAGGATCTTGGCGAACTGCTTGCCGTTGATGCCCTTGTCGCGCATGTCAACGACCATCAGGTGGCATCTGGTGCCTCCGGAAACGATGCTGAAGCCGCGCTTCTGCAGTTCTCTGGCCAGGCAGTCGGCATTGTCGGCCGTAGCCTTCATGACCGCCCTGAACTCGTCGGTCAGGGCGTAGCCGAAGGCATGGGCCATGGCTGCCATGGTCTGCAGGTGCAATGATGCGACGATCTTGGGATAGGCGCCGTCATCGATCATGTCGGCGTATTTCTGCTTGCAGAGAATGAAACCGCTGCGCGGTCCGCAGATGGTCTTGGTCGTCGAGCCGGTGACGAAGTCAGCCCAGGGTACCGGTGAAGGTACCAGGCCGGCGGCGACCAGGCCGGTATAGTGAGCCATGTCCACCAGGAAATAGGCCTGGACCTTTTCGGCGATATGGCTGATTCTTTCAAAGTCAATGAACTGGGAATAAGTGCTTCCCCCGGCAATGATCAGCCTGGGCTGAAACTCCATTGCCTTTTTCTCCAGGTCATCATAGTCGATGAGCTGGCTTTCGGGATCAACGCCGTAATGTTCAAAATGATATACCTGACTGGTATAGTTTCTGGTTGATCCGTGCGTGGCGTGGCCGCCCTGGGAGGGGCTCATGGCCAGCACCTTATCGCCCACCTTCAGGCAGGCGGCGTATACGGCATAGTTGGCTGTCGATCCGGAATAGACCTGGACGTTGGCGTGCTCGGCGCCGAAAAGCTGACAGGCTCGCTTGGCCGTCAGGGCGATCAGGGCATCGGCATACTGCGATCCCAGCAGATGCATGTCCCCGGGCTTGCCGACCGCGGTCTTGTTATTGAAGGCACAGCCGTTGATTTCCAGCAGCTGCGGAGACTGAATGCTTTCCGAGGCAATCAGCTCCAGCGTATTCTGCTGTCTCTGTTCTTCGAGTTTTATCAGTTCATAAAGTTCAGGATCAGCTCTCCTGGTTTCCTCAAGATGATACTGCATAATAAACCTCTGCTTTCCGATGAGCCACAATGCCCTTGTTCAGGGCATTGTGGCAAACAGTTAATGATATCTGCTTAGTTACCGTTCTTGACGGTGGTTACATAGTGGAACTTCAGGTTCTCGTCAACGGTCTTGATGACGGCCTGGTTCTCAACGTTGTGGTTCTCGTTGAAGCTCAGGTAGCCGGAAGCGCCCTCGAAGTTCTTGATGGCTTCCATGGCGGCGACGATCTTGTCGCCTTCGAAGGACTGAGCCTGCTTGATGCCTTCGATCAGCAGGTTGTAGGCATCGAAGCTCATGGCTGTATGAGCGGCGATGACGTCGTCATATCTCTTGGCGTATTCGTCGAACAGCTTCTGAGTGGTCGGAGTCTGAGCCGTGCCGGAATCGAAGAAGGAGCTGAAGTAGATCCTGTCTACCAGAGCCTTGCCGCCGATTTCGATGAAGGCAGCGACTTCGCAGGAGTCAATGCCCATCCACTTGGCATCCAGACCGGCAGTTTCAGCCTGAGCCATCATCATGGCCAGGTTGGCAGCGGTGTTGGGAGCGAAGATGGCATCGAACTGAGCCTGTTTCAGAACGCCGATCTGAGCATTGTAGTCCTGGTCAGCGACGTTGTAGCCGACTTCGGTTACGATGCAGTCCGGATCACCGGTCAGCTTCTTGAAGATTTCTTCGAATCTGTTGGCGCAGTCAACGGCAGCTTCGGTGTCGATTTCCTTGACAACGGCGATCTTGCGCCAGCCCTGCTCATAAGCGAACTGAGCCATGACGGTAGCATGGAAGTTGTTGGTGAAGCAGGCAGTGAAGTAGTACTTGTAGCCCTGAGTTACCAGCGGGTTGGTGGCCGTGCCGCAGATGGCCGGAATGCCGGCATCTTCAACGATCTGGCTCATGGCCATGTTGGTTCCGGAGTTGGACGGTCCGAGAATGGCAACGACCTTTTCCTGCTCGATGACACGGGATGCGCAGGTAGCGGCTTCGGGCTTGTCGCTCTTGCAGTCAACGACGACCAATTCGACGGTGTATTCAACGCCGTTGATGGTTACCTTGTCATTGAGTTCGTGAGCGAGGTCAATGCCTCTCTTGCACAGGGAGCCGGAGTTGGATGACTTACCGGTCAGGTTCTCAACATATCCGATCTTCAGGATGTGTTCACCGGTATCGTCCGGTTTCTTGCCACAGCCGGCAAAGCTGCACAGCATCAGCAAAGAGAGAACAATGCATAAAAACTTTTTCATATTTTCCTCCTATATTTTCCTTTGACCTTTTCGGTCTTGTTTCTCAGATAAGGGTGCGGATATCGGTATACTGATATCCTTCAAAGCTGTCAGCGACATTCTTATAGGTCAGCTTGCCCTGATAGGTGTTGATGCCGCTGTAGATGACCTCGTTTCTCCGGCAGGCTTCTTCCAGACCGTATCTGGCGATCTGCAGGCCGTATCTCAGAGTCGCATTGGTCAGGGCAATGGTGCTGGTGCGGGAAACGGCACCCGGCATGTTGCCGACGCAGTAGTGAACGATGCCTTCCTTAACATAGATGGGATCGTCATGGGTGGTCATGTGGGAAGTCTCGCCGCAGCCGCCCTGGTCGATGGCCACATCGACGAAGACCGCGCCCGGCTTCATTTCCTTCAGATATCTTTCCTTGAACAGTTTGGGAGCGCTGGCGCCGGGGATCAGCACCGAGCCGATCACCAGATCAGCGTCGATGACCGCTCTTTCAATGTTGGAATCGGTAGATACCAGAGTCTGGATCCGGCCGCCGTACTGGTTGTCGAGCTGTTCCAGACGCTTGAGATTGATGTCGATGACCGTCACGTCCGCGCCCATGCCCACGGCGATCTTGCAGGCATTGGATCCGACGGTGCCGCCGCCGAGGATCACGACCCTGGCCTTGGGCGTTCCCGGAACGCCGGCCAGCAGCACGCCGCGGCCGCCGAACTTCTTTTCCAGATACTTGGCGCCTTCCTGAATGGACAGCCGGCCGGCGATCTGGCTCATCGGCACTAACAGCGGCAGTGACCTGTCTCTTTCCTGCAGGGTCTCATAGGCAACGCCGGAGACCTTGGCATCCAGCAGGGCATCCATCTGTTCCTTGTCGGCCGCCAGATGCAGGTAGGTGTAGATGATCAGGCCTTCATGGAAGAAGGGATATTCCTGCTTCAGCGGTTCCTTGACCTTGACCATCATCTCGGAAAGCTTCCAGACTTCCTCAGCGCTTTCCAGAACTCTGGCCCCGGCCTTCAGATACTCCTCATCGGTAAAGCCGGATCCGTTTCCGGCTCCCTTTTCGATGAAGACTTCGTTTCCGTCATGAACATAGGCCGCCACGTTATCCGGGGTCAGGCCGACACGGAATTCATTATTCTTGATTTCTCTGACACATCCTACTCTCATGA
>JAGAFL010000113.1:0-4859 GCA_017612595.1 Erysipelotrichaceae bacterium
AATGGCGGAGATGACGGGGGCAAAGAAGGCGGAAACGGCGAAGCAGATGCACACTACCACGCTGGTCAGACCGGTGCGTCCGCCGGCGCTGATGCCGGCTGCGGATTCAACATAGGTAGTGGTGTTGGAGGTTCCGAAGATGGCGCCGATGGAGGTGGCGATCGAGTCGGCGAACAGGGCCTTGTCCATCTTGGACTTGAAGCCGCTTGATTCCTCCATGGCCTTTTCATCTTCAGCGGAGAAGATGCCTGATCTCCGGCCAGTACCGATGAAGGTGCCCAGAGTATCGAAGGTATCGGAAAGGCTGAAGGAGAAGATGGTGATCAGCACGATCGGCAGCTTGCTGGCATCGGCGAACAGTGAGGGAATGCCTTCAGCGGTGAAGATGACGCCCAGGGTGCTGGGCAGAGCCTGGCAGGCATCGGCGAAACTGACGGACTCACCGAGAACGGTGACGCCGAAGGGAATGCCGATCAGGGTGGCGACGACCAGACCGATCAGGATGGCGCCCTTGACCTGAAGCAGGTATAGTACCACGGTGACCGCAAAGCCGATCAGAAAGACGATCAGAGCCGGCTGATTGAAGGTGCTCAGACCGGGAACGCCGGCGGAGAAGTTGATCAGGCCGATGTTAAGTACGCCCAGATAGGCCACGAAGACGCCGATGCCGGCGCTGATGGCGTTCTGCAGGGACTTGGGGATCGACTTGATGATGTACTTTCTCACCTTGGTGACGGTGATCAGGATGTTGATGACGCCACAGATGAACACCATGCTCAGCGCCTGCTTCCAGGTGAAGCCCAGAGTGAAGCAGACATTGTAGACAAACAGGGCGTTCAGGCCCATGCCCGGAGCCTGAGCATAGGGCACGTTGGCGACCAGACCCATTACCAGGGTGCCGATGATCGAGGAAATGATGGTAGCCAGGAAGACGGCTCCCCATTCCATGCCCGACTGCGACAGCAGGTTGGGGTTGACGGCGACGATGTAGCTCATGGCGGCGAAGGTCGTCAGTCCCGCGACGATCTCGCGGGAAACCGTTGTCTTGTTTTCGGACAACTTAAAAAACTTTTCAAGCATTATGATTGCTCTCCTTTCCTGTAATCCACCGCAGTGATGGAACAGAAAAGAAGTTCCATCATAGTCCTGGCTTTTACGGTGCCAGGGTAGAGACTCCCCTGCCATATTCAGAGGATTATACGATGATTACACGGTAATCATAGCATCCTGATAGGCGGCGAAAACGATAAAGCGGTTTCATTGTGAATAAAAAGCGCGATATTCACCAGCAGGGGAAAAAGGTCCGGCTTACGGCGATTCAGTTGAGCCGCAGGCGCTGTTTCCCTTATAATAAGGACAGATAAGAAGAGGTTGATAATCTATGAAAAAACCGTGGGAGTTACAGAGAGAATTGCTTTGTTCGGTCGAACCCTGCTATCAGGCGGACGACAATGAGACCATCTGGGAGGAGAACGCCTCCGGACCGGAAAATCTGCAGGACATCTTCACCAAGCTGTACTGGCATTCCCAGGTGCCGGGTTCACGGGCACCCGAATCGATCTGCCTGGCCTATCTGCAGGCCATGGAGAACAGGGGATATGACTGCAGCGGCGGCATGGAGCTGATCGAAAAGGGCTATAAGGCCTATGAGGAAGATGACATCGTGGAACTGCACAAGCTGATGTACGACATCTTCCGCCTGGCGGACCACGCTCCCCGGGACAAAGAATCGGATTACTGGAAACAGACCTTCTATGACAGCTTCGCCGATTACGCCAGGGCTGTCAGCTTCCCCGAAAAGGTTCAGGTCGACATGGGCGAGGATCTGGTCGCCCGCCAGCATGCCGGCTGGCTGGGCCAGATCATCGGCGGCGCCTACGGCACCTGCATTGAGGGCTACACCGGCGCCAACATTGCCAGGAAATACGGCAAGGTCGACCGCTATATCCGCAAGCCCAATACCTATAACGATGACATAACCTATGAACTGGCTCTGTTACTGGCCTATGAAGAGCATGGCAGAAAGACCACGGCCCTGGACATTGCCCGGGAGTGGATATCCCGCATTCCCACCGGCTGGTCAGCCGAGGACATGGCCTTACGGAACCTGAAGGCCGGGATCCTGCCGCCGGAAAGCGGCCGCTTCCACAATGCCTTCAACGAGTGGATCGGGGCGCAGATGCGCGGCGCCATCGCCGGTCAGCTGTATCCGGGCAACGCCTATGAGGCAGCGAGATGCGCCTGGATGGACGCTTCCATTTCCCATGACCGCAACGGCATTCTGGGCGAGGTGTTCAATGCGATAATGACTTCGATGGCCTTCCATGAAAAGGACATCCGCAAGATCGTCAAAGACGCCATTGAACTGATGCCGGCAGACAGCGAGTACGGACAGGTAGTCCGCTTCGCCTATGAGCAGTGCCAGTCGCATGATAACTACTATGATGCCTGGATGCCCTGCGAGCTGAAGTACCAGAAGTA
This sequence comes from Erysipelotrichaceae bacterium, assembly GCA_017612595.1. Taxonomy (GTDB): domain Bacteria; phylum Bacillota_I; class Bacilli_A; order Erysipelotrichales; family Erysipelotrichaceae; genus UBA1783. The sequence goes on from JAGAFL010000113.1 coordinate 2,482, forward strand.
CAACTGGATCCACGCCTACCCCAACGCGGCGGCGGAAGTGGTGGCCCTGTACTACGGCAACGGCGATTTCACCGAAACGCTGGCCTGCTGCGGGGGCTGCGGCATGGACGTCGACTGCAACGCCGCCCAGATCTCCACGATCGTCGGCATCATCGGCGGTCTGGACGCTATTGACGAATACTGGAAGAAGCCGATCGGCGACGAACTGGATACCTACGTGCGCGGCCTGAAGAAGATGTCCATCAGCCAGCTGGCTGAAAGGACCGCGGAAGTCGCCCGGAAACTGAATGAGGAATGAGACAGCCTGCGCTGAAAAGCGCAGATCATGTTGAGGTAAGAATATGAAAGTGATCAATACACAGATACCTTCACGGCGGAACACGGCCATACCCGTCACCATCGTGGACTGTGAAAGGCCGGATGCCCGCCTGCTGGTCGGGGTCCACGGCTTCAAGGCCAACCGGACGGAAGACGGCCGGCTGCTGACCGTGGCCAGCGCTCTGGCTGAGGAAGGCGTCAGCGCCATCATGCCCGGTTTTCCCGGCTGCGATGAGTCGGCTGATGATTTTGTAAACTATACGCTGGACAACTGCCTGGAAGACATCGATACCGCCATCAGTTACATGCGTGAACATTATTCGCTGAATGATCAGCTCGGCATGATCGGTTATTCGATGGGCGGCCGGCTGGTTTCCCTGTGCACCGGCAGATACGACATCAAATGCCTGGCAGTCTGGGCGGGAGCCTGCTACCGGGGCTTTGACGGTCAGCCGGAATTCCTGGGCCAGGATCTGGAAAAGATGAAGGAAGAGATGAAGGAGAAGGGCTATTGCGATTTCTACAATTCCTTTGACGGCCAGTACATCAAGCTGAGTGCCAAACTGGTTGAAAACATGGAACAGTACGATCCGGTCAGCCTGTTAAGAAAATATCAGGGGGCAGCCATCGTCGTTCACGGCGATCAGGACATTACCGTGGTTCCCCGCATCGGCCGGGAGACCTTTGAAAACCTGCGCCGGGCCCGGGAGAGGCGGATGGTGGTCGTCCATGAAGCCGACCACGGCTTCGGCGCCTGGAATAACCGCCCCGATCTGTCCGCTCAGCTGACCGATGCGACGGTAAGCTTCTTCAGAGAGCGCTTCTGCGGCCAATTAAGAAAGGGAAAGGTCTATCTTTCCGGACCTGAGCGTCTGAAGAAAAACGCACGGCAGCTCTTTGACCAATACAGCGAGCTGTGCGAAAAGTACGGTCTTGAACTGCTGAGATATCCGGATGCGCTGTTTGACGCCTCCGGCAGTCCGCAGGACAGCCGCAGACTGGCTGAAGAAAGACTGCAGCTGCTGAAGGAGTGCGACATCATCATCGCCGATACCGCGGATTTCCGCAGCTACGTCGAGCCCTACAATGAGCCGGCCTTTGAACTGGGCATGGCTTACGCGCTGGGCAAGCGGGCGTATGCCTACATGCCGGACACCCGGGTGTGCACCGAACGCTACAGCGGGCCCAAGCATGAAAACGAGCAGGGCCGGCTGGTTGACGAAAACGGCATTTCCTTTGAACCCGGGCCGCTGAATCTGATGCTGGAATACGGCGTCAACGCGATCGTTCAGGGGACCCTTGAGGATGCCCTGAAAAAAGCCCATGCCGACTGGTACGGAGGTGAAAAACAATGTTCATTGACAAACAGGGAAAACTGAGAAAACCGGTTGCCTATCTGGCTGACTTCGAGATGTTTCTGCCCAGCTGTCCGCAGACCGTCAGGTACTGGAAGAGCGTATGCGACAAGTACGGCATCATCGGCCTGTTCCCCGGGGAAGGGGATCCGATCCAGCCGGGAGATGACTACTGGCAGCGGGTCTTTGACCACGATTATGACTGGATGAAGTACTGCGACATGTGCATTGCCCAGCTGGATGACTGGCGGGGACATGAATGCGACAGCGGAACGCTGTTTGAACTGGGTTACTTCGTGGCTCTGGGCATGCCTTCCTACGGTTTCTATACCGGTAACAAGCCGATGCTGGAAAGAAAGATCGAAAAGAGACTCGATGAGGGAGTCTGGTATGACGCTGACGGCTTCATGATCGAAGACCGCGGCTCAGCCTTCGACAACATCCTGTCGCTGGTGAAGATCGCTGACAGTTTTGAGGAAGCCTGCCGGTGGGCCCGGGCGGACTTCGACCGGCAGCTGATCGAGGCCGGGTACGAACCCTATAGATCCGAAGACAAGTGAAAAGCGGGAATTCCCGGGATTCAACAGAAGGATGTGATCTCCGGATATTTCAAGTTCCTGGTCGTCATAGGACAAAGTAGCCTTTCCCTCTTTTATGAAAATGATCTTGGTGTATGGATAACCCGGGAAAAGATCGATTGAGGGT
>JAGAFL010000114.1:0-4090 GCA_017612595.1 Erysipelotrichaceae bacterium
CTCGGTAAGTCGAACGGCCGTTCTTGATGATGTTGCGGATCTGCTGATACTGCGTGTTGGAAGGCTCGTAGCTGCAGGCTCTTTCAATGTGCTCAAGCGCGACGGTGCGGTTGCCCAGACCGTAGTTGGCCAGAGCGCTGAGACAGTACCAGCGGGCGTCGTGGACGGCAATGCCGTTGAGGACGTTGAGAGCCTGCTGGAACTGGCCGTTATTGACGTAGTTCATCGCCACGTCCAGGTCGCTGTAGGACTGCTGATTACGCTGATTGAAGCCCGTGAAGTCATAGAACTGGAAGGGCCCGTAGAAAAACGAATTGGGCTGGGAATAGCCGTAGGAAGAAGACTGCGACTGATAGCTGTAAGCCTGGCCGCTCTTGATCAGGTCATAGGCGGCGTTGATCTCCGCCATTTTGTCGGCGGCAGCCTGGTCATTGGGATTGAGGTCGGGATGATATTTCTTGGCCAGAGCGCGGTAAGCCTTGGTTATCTCCTCGTCAGAGGCGCTGCGGCTGACACCCAGGACTTCATAGGGATCTCTCATGACGCTTCTCCTTTCGCTTATTCAGGTCATACTTGCTCCAGATGCCGGAGTAGATGATGTTTTCCAGAATCGGTTCGCTGATGCCAAGCTGACGGTAGGCGCTGTCAACGTCCTCCATCACCATCAGTAACATTTCCTCATGGTTGGATCTCTCAAAGCCGGTCAGGGGATTGTAATGACCCTTCTTCAGGTCGTCCTTCAGGTCGATGACCGCATCGAGAAGATAGATGAAGCGTCCCAGATGGAAGCCCAGGCGCTTCAGGTCTTCGTTTTCATTTACGTAAAGCAGCTCGCCCAGCAGCTGACCGAAATGGTTGGCTCCCAGATCGGGGTTGAGGATGTTGTCCTTTTCGATCATGGAGATCTGGCGGAGTTCTTCCTTTACGGTTTTACATTTATCAGGGTATTTTTCCTCGATCCGGCTGATGAACGGCAGCAGGGTATCCGCCATTTTCCGGGCTGAGGCGCTGTTGTCGTCAGCGACATCGTCCAGATGCTTGTAATAGCTCAGATAGATGTTCATGTCGGCGCAGTAGGTGCTGAAGCCGTTGTAGGTTGCCTCATGCTTCTTAAGGGGATGCAGCGGGCAGCGCTCCAGGATCACGGTATTCCCGTCCGGATAAACCGAGGACAACAGAATGGTTATGAAGGTAAAGTCATAGGTCAGCGTCTTGCGGCCGGTGTTGCCGTAACTCTCATTCAGCCTGTTACAAAGACCGCAGTACCAGCTGCGGTAACGGCGGTTGTCTTCCTTTGATAATTCGGTGTAATTGGTCGTCAGATAGCCGAACATGGTTATTCTCTTGTTCTAGTAGAAGTCGTAGCCCTCAAGATCCAGGGTGCCTTCCTGCAGGATGACATCCTGTACTTCCGGTACCTCGGAGATGATCCAGGACTTGATGCCGTCATTGAGGGTGGTACCGATCATCGAGCAGCCGATGCAGGCGCCGGAAAGCGAGATGGTAACGATACCGTCCTTGTAGGAAATGAATTCCAAATCGCCGCCGTCGGCGAGAATGTATGGTCTGATGTGTTCGATGATCTTGATGATCTTGCTTTCAGCATCCATGTATAATCAACCCCTTATATGCGACCGGCTGTCAGAAGGACGCCGGCGGTAATTCACCTTTCCTATAATACCATATTTGTCTGTCAAATAGCATTATCACGCATTTGCTTTATGTTAAAGGGACAGGCAATCTGCTATAATTATCTTGGTGGTTAGATGTATAAAGTGGGACAGCTGATACCGGTAACGGTCACCAGTGTCAGGCCTTACGGGGCCTTTGTCAGAACGGATGATAACACAAGCGGACTGATCCACATTTCCGAGATCTCCGAATTCTACGTCAGAGATGTCGGAATGTTCTTCAACCGCGGGGAGAAACTGGTAGTCAAGATCATCGACATCGATGATAACGGCCAGCTGAGGCTTTCCCTTAAGGCCATCCAGTCCAACCGCAAGGGAGCGATTCCCAGCAAGCGGGACATTTCGGCCATTAACCATATCGGCTTTGACTCACTTAAGGAAAAACTGCCGGCCTGGATCCAACAGGCAGAAAAGGAGAACAGATGATTACCTTAGATTACACCAATACCTGCTTAAAAGAAGATGTCAGTTCCTATCAGCCGCTGGTAGACGAGATCCATCGGAAACTGATGGATAAGAGCTGTCTGGGCAATGACTTCACGGGCTGGGTCGACTGGCCGGTCAATTACGACAAAGAAGAATTCGCCCGCATCAAGGAAGTGGCCGAAGAGATCCGGGAAAGAGCAGATGTCCTGGTAGTGTGCGGCATCGGCGGTTCCTATCTGGGAGCCAGAAGTGCCATTGAAATGATGAAGGGACTCTATCCCGATGACAAGCCGGAAATCATCTTTTCCGGCAATACCGTTTCCTCAACCTACCTGGCTCAGACGCTTAAGCATCTGGAAGGCAAGAGCGTTTACGTCAACGTCATTTCCAAGAGCGGTACGACGACCGAGACAGCCGTCGCTTTCCGCCTGTATGAGAAATACCTGGAAGAAAGATACGGAAAAGACGAGGCTGCCAGAAGGATCATCGCCACTACCGACAAGGCCAGAGGCACCCTGAAGAATCTGGCGGATCAGAAGGGCTACCGCACCTTTGTCATTCCCGATGACATCGGCGGACGCTTCTCCGTCTTTACCGCCGTTGGCTTACTGCCGATCGCCGCGGCCGGTCTGGACATCGACAGGCTGATGGCCGGCTGTGCCAGAGCCAGAGAAGACTATCAGACCAGCGATCTTAAGGCCAACGCCGCCTACAGGTATGCGGTATTGAGAAGGATCCTGGAAAAACAGGGCAAGAACGTCGAATTCTTCGTCTGCTACGACCCGGCGGTCACCATGGTCGCTGAATGGTGGAAGCAGCTCTTCGGCGAGTCGGAAGGCAAGGAAGGCAAGGGCATCCTGCCGGCTTCCGTTACCTTTACCACCGACCTGCATTCCATGGGCCAGTTCATCCAGGAAGGAACCAAGAACTTCTTTGAAACCACGCTGATGATCGACAAGCCACAGGAAGACCTGGTGTTCCCGGCTGATGAGGACAACCTGGACAACATGAATTACCTGGCCGGCAAGAGCATCGACTGGGTCAATAAGATGGCCTTCCAGGGCACCGTAGACGCCCACTTCAATACCGGAAAGAACGACAATATCATCCTGCATCTGGATGATAACAGCGAGTTCAGCTACGGCTACATGATCTACTTCTTCTTCAGAGCCTGCGCCATGACCGTTCTGATGCTGGACGTCAACCCGTTCAACCAGCCCGGTGTCGAGGTTTATAAGAAGAACATGTTCAAGCTTCTGGGAAAAATCTAAGGAAAATAAAACAAAAGCAATATCAAAAAGTCCGAAAATGTTCTGTTTCGGACTTTTCTTTTGGAAAAACAGAACAAAAACCGTTGACTTGCCCTATTCAGGAGCGTAGAATGTTCTTGTTATGAAAAAGGAGAGCGTTATGAAAAAACTTCTTATCGTCTTATTATCTGTACTCATGCTCAGCTGCACTGTCGGCTGCAGTTCATCAAAATCCGAAAAAATCGTCATCTTCAGCTGTCAGGAAGAAGAGCGCATTCAGGCCATGAAGGCCGCCATCGCCGAGAAGTTCCCGGATCTTGACATCGTCATTGAGAACGTCGGCACCGGCAACCTCGCTGCCAAGATCAAGACCGAAGGTACCGGCATTGAAGCCGACATCATCGTTGACCTGGAAGCTGCCCACATGGAAAACCTGAAGGACAACTTCGCTGACCTGTCTTCATTTGATACATCTGCCTTCATCGACGGCATCAATCCTTCCCACCACAAGTATGTCATGTGGGTTAAGCAGTACTGCGGAATTACCGTCAACGCCGCCTACTTCAGAGAACACGGCTGGGATTTCCCCCAGACCTACGATGATCTGTTAGACAGCAAGTATCAGGGCTTACTGGCCATGCCTGATCCGACTACTTCCGGTACCGGCTATGCCTACTACCTGAACGTCGTCAACCTGATCGGCGAACAGAAGGCTCTTGAATA
>JAGAFL010000115.1:0-6760 GCA_017612595.1 Erysipelotrichaceae bacterium
ACAACATGATGAACCTCGGCATCTACAATACCGTCAAGGACGGACTGGCTGATCTGGGCATCGACCTGGGAACGCTGGAAACCGTCGAAAAGGAAGCCGGTCTGGGCAACGGCGGCCTGGGCCGTCTGGCTGCCTGCTTCCTGGATTCCCTGGCGAGGCTGGGCTTACCGGGACACGGCAACTCCATCCGCTATGAATACGGACTGTTCGAGCAGAAGATCGTCGACTGCAAGCAGGTCGAAGTACCGGACATCTGGCTGAAATACGGCAACCCCTGGGAAGTCAGGAAGACCAAGCACGCCGTCGATGTCCGCTTCTACGGCAAGGTCGAGACCTTCTGGAATACCGACGGCAACATGGACGTCAAGCACGTCGATGCCGAAGTCGTCAAGGCCGTGCCCTATGACGTTCCGGTCGTGGGCAAGGACAACAAATGCGTCAACAACCTGCGCTTATGGAAACCCGAGGCTTCCGCTCAGGCGCCGACCGGCAAGGACTTCATTGCCTACATTCAGGACGTCAACAAGATCTGTCAGAACGTTTACCCCGACGATTCCACCGAAGAAGGCAGGATCCTGCGCATCAAGCAGGAATACTTCTTCGTTTCCGCCGGCGTGCAGACCATCCTGGCTGACCATTACGCCAAGTACCACACCTTCGACAATCTGCCGGACAAGGTCGTCATTCAGCTCAATGACACCCATCCGGTACTGGTCATCCCCGAGATCATGCGCATCCTGATGGACGATTACCGCTTCAAGTGGGACGCTGCCTGGAACATCGTCACCCGCACCGTGGCCTATACCAACCACACCATCATGCAGGAAGCCCTGGAGAAGTGGCCGGAAAAGCACATCGCCACGCTGCTGCCGCGCATTTATCTGATCATCAAGGAGATCAACACCCGCAAGAAGGCCGAAGTCTATAACCGGACTCTGGATCCCGATCTCACCAACCGCGTTTCCATCATCCGCGACGGTCAGGTGCACATGGCCTCGCTGGCCTGCCATACCGTCTTCTCCATCAACGGCGTCGCCAAGATCCATACCGAGATCATCAAGAACGACGTCATGAAGGATTTCTACTATCTCTATCCCGAGAAGTTCAACAGCAAGACCAACGGCATCACTCACCGCCGCTGGCTGCTGTATTCCAATCCGCAGTTAACCCAGCTGATCGCCGACAAGATCGGTCCGGGATTCATTGACGATCCCGACCAGCTGGAAAAACTGATGGGCTTCATCGATGACGATGACACCATCAACCGCTTCATGGAGGTCAAGAAGCAGCGCAAGCAGATCCTGGCCGACTACATCAAGAAGAAGCTGGACATCGACATCGACATCAACTCCATCTTCGATGTTCAGGCCAAGCGTCTGCACGCCTACAAGCGGCAGATACTCAACTGCATGAACATCATCGCCCTCTATCAGCGCTTCAAGAACGAACCGGGCTTTACGATCTACCCGCGCACCTTCATCTTCGCGGCCAAGGCAGCCCCGTCGTATGTCTATGCCAAGAACGTCATTGAGCTGATCAACCGCCTGGCGGCGGTCATCAACAATGACCCCGAGGTCAACCGCTACATGAAGGTCGTCTTCATCCCCAACTACAACGTCTCGATCGCCGAGATCCTGATGAACGCGGCCGACATCTCCGAGCAGATCTCCACCGCCGGCAAGGAAGCCAGCGGCACCGGCAACATGAAGCTGATGATGAACGGCGCCATTACCCTGGGTACCCTGGACGGGGCCAATGTGGAGATCGCCGATCTGGTCGGCGAGGACAACATCATCATCTTCGGTCATAATGTCGACGAACTGCGCTCGCTGAAGTACAACGGCTATGATGCCATGGAACTCTACCGCAACAACGAGACGATCAAGGCCGTCCTCGACTCCCTGGTCGACGGCACCTGGCACGAGAACAAGGACGAATTCAAGCCGATCTTCGACGAGATCCTCTACCGCAACGACGAATACTTCCTGCTGGCGGACTTCGAGCAGTATTCCGAGGCCCAGCGCACGGTCTACCATCTCTACAAGGAACGCCGCCAGTTCTGCAGGATGTGCCTGATCAACATTGCCAAGAGCGGCTACTTCAGCTCTGACAGGACGATCAGAGACTATAACAGAGACATCTGGCATCTTAAGGAGATCGGCTAGGAAATGCGCCTGCCTCTCCATGCCTATCTCGACGACTACAATCAGATAACCTGCACCGTAAGCAGGAGCTTTAATGAGGGCAAGGCGGACAGCTTTACCCTTTTATGCGGCCGTGACGCCCTGGAACTGGACATCCTGGATGTCCGTCAGCAGGACAGCACGGTCGTCTACGTCCTGCGCTGCCCTGATTTTGAGATCGGCCAGCGCTGTCAGGTCATGGGGCCTAACGGCTATACCGTCGAGCTGATCTACCGCTTCATTGTCAAGAGCGAGCGCTTCAACCGCGAGTTCTTCTATGACGGCGATGATCTGGGCTGCCGCCGGGAGAATGACAGCACGGTCTTCCGCTTGTGGGCGCCGACCGCTGAGGAAGTCACGCTGGTGCTGGAAGGCCAGTACCACAGAATGGTCAGACGCCAGAGAGGCGTCTGGACGCAGTCCTTCCGGGGCGATCTGAGCGGACGGAGCTACCACTATCTGGTCGCCGTCAACGGCGAAGTCCTGCAGGCCAACGATCCCTACGGCCGGGCCAGTACGCCTAACAGCCGGGAAAGCGTCGTCTGTTTCCCCGAAAAGCTCAATCCCATATCCGTGGAATACCGGGAACCGGTGATCTACGAGGTCTCGGTCCGCGACTTTACCGAAGAAGGCACCTTTGCGGCCTTTGCGGAAAACCTGGACTATCTGAAGAACATGGGAATCACCCATGTGCAGCTGCTGCCGGTGAACGACTTCGGCAGCGTCAACGAATATCACCCCGAACTCAGCTACAACTGGGGTTATGACCCCGTCAACTATCAGGTCCTGGAAGGCTCCTACAGCAGCGACGTCACCAAGCCGCAGGCAGCGGCCGAGGATTTCGGCCGGCTGGTCAGAAAGACGCACGAAAAGGGCATGAAGGTGATCCTCGACGTGGTCTTCAATCACGTTTACGCGGTATCCCGCAGCAGCTTCCACTGCACGGTGCCCTATTACTGGTTCCGCTATGAAGGTGAACACCTGGCCAACGGAACCTATTGCGGCAACGAGATCGACAGCGAGATGGCGATGGTACGCAAGTACATCATCGACACCTGCTGCTACTACATCAGTCAGTTTGACGTCGACGGTTTCCGGATCGATCTGATGGGATTCCTCGACGTGCAGACCGTCAATCAGCTCAGAGATGCGCTCAGGGAGATCAAGCCGTCCGTCATGCTGTACGGCGAAGGCTGGAACATGAATACCGCCGTCCGCGGCGAGGAAGCCAACATGGACCATTACCGGATGCTTGCGGGCGTCGGTTTCTTCAACGACATCTTCCGTGACGTGATCAAGGGTTCGACCTTTGACGATCAGGCCAGAGGCTACGGCAGCGGTGACCTGTCGCAGGCGGATGCGATGATCGAAGCGATGAAGGGACTGCGCTTTGATGACCGCCGGCGTTCCATCAACTACGCGGAATGCCACGACAACCTCACCCTGTTTGACAAGCTCAGAAACTGCTGTCCCGGGGAAAGCGAGAGTCAACTGGTGGAAAGACAGAAGCTGATCAACACCGTCGTTCTGCTTTCTCAGGGCATCAGCCTGCTGCACGGCGGTCAGGAGTTCTGCCTGAGCAAGGAAAACCGGCATAACAACTACAACACCGGCGACCGGCTTAACAAGCTGACCCGTGCCAAGAAGCTGCTGCACAGCGGCGTCATTGAATACACCCGTGATGTCATCGAGCTGAAGAACGAAAGACACATCGGCAACAACCGCAGGGTATCCTTCATCAATGATGACGGCATCATCCTGTACCGCGTCGACGATCTGCTGATCATCATCAACCCCTCGCTGCAGAACCAGCTGTACGCCTTTGCCGAGAGAAAGCGGCTGCTGCTGGACCGCAAGGGAAAGGGAGAACCGGTCGTGTCCGCTTCCTGGACGGTTGAGCCGCTGTCGGTCATGGTGTTAGAAAGCGTGCAGGATGATCAATAAGACCTGGGATGAATTCCTTAACAGCGAATTTGAGCAGCCCTATTTTCAGCAGCTTTCCCGCTTTCTGAAGAAGGAATATGCCGAAAAGACGATCTACCCGCCCAAGCAGGAAGTCTTTTCGGCGTTTTACTATACCGACATGGACAAGGTCAGAGTCGTGATCCTGGGGCAGGATCCCTATCACGAACCCGGGCAGGCCTGCGGCCTGTGCTTTGCGGTCAAGCCCGGCATTGAACTGCCGCCCTCCCTGGTCAACATCTACAAGGAGATCGAAGAGGAAACGGGCGTCAGCATGAACTACCGTAACGGCTATCTGGCTTATTGGGCCAAGCAGGGGGTGCTGCTGCTGAATACCGTGCTCACGGTACAGGAGCATCTTGCCAACTCCCACAAGGACCGGGGCTGGGAGATCTTCACCGACCATGTCATTGAGAAGCTCAATCAGCTGGATCAGCCGATCGTCTTCCTGCTGTGGGGCGCCAATGCCCGCAGCAAGCAGGCCCTTCTCAACAACCCCAACCACCTGATCCTGACTTCCGCCCATCCCTCGCCCTTAAGCGTCTACCGCGGTTTCTTCGGCAACGGCCACTTCCGCAGGGCCAACGAATTTCTGCAGGCGCATGGCCAGCAGCCGATCGACTGGAGGATGTAGGATGTTTACCAGCGTACAGCAGGCCATTGAATGGATCACCTCCCGGCGCCGGAGCGAACACCAGGATTCCGACTACCGGGACTATCTGGCGTCCTTAGGCAATCCGCAGCTCAGGCTGAAGTGCCTTCATGTGGCCGGCACCAACGGCAAGGGGTCAACGACCAACTATCTGCGTTCGATCCTTCAGCAGGCCGGCTATAAGGTCGGCAGCTTTACCTCGCCGCATCTGATGAGCCATCTGGACCGCATCAGAATCAACGACGAAAACATCGATGAGCAGTATTTTCTGGACATCGTCAACCGCTACCGGGACCAGTGGGAAGCCCATCAGCTCAGCATGTTTGAGATCGATACCATCATCTCCTTCTTCTACTTTCTCGACCGGCAGGTCGACTACGCCGTCTATGAAGTCGGTCTGGGAGGACGGAAGGACCCCACCAATGTCATTGAGCCTCTGGGCGCGGTGATCACCAACATCGAGATGGATCACATGGAGATCCTGGGCAGCACCATTGCCCAGATCGCCTGCGAAAAGGCGGGGATCATCAAGGACTCTCTGACGGTCGTGACCTTTGAAAAGAAGCGCCCGGCCATCAGGGTCTTCAATGAAGTCTGCCGTCAGAAGAATGCCCGGCTGGTACGGGTGCCGCCGGCGCGCAATGTAGCGGTCAGCGACCACATTGAATTTGACCTGCTGTCCTGGCATCTGCGGCTGCCCACCACAGCCCCCTATCAGATCCTCAATGCCTCGGCGGCAGTCACGCTGATGCGCCGGATGCAGAGAGAAGGAAAGATCGCGATTCACAAAAAGGACATCATCGAAGGCCTGCAGACTCAGTGGGCGGGACGTTTCGAAACCGTCCGCCGGAATCCCAGGGTCATCCTGGACGGCGCTCATAACGAAAACGGCATCGACTCCCTCTGTCAGGCCCTCAGCCTGATGAAGGAGGACAAGGTCATCGTCTTCTCGGCTCTTAAGGACAAGGAGTACGGCAAGATGCTGAAGAGACTGCAGGGGCAGGGTCAGCTGATCGTCACCTGCTTTGCCAATCGCAGAGCTACGACAGCGGCGGATCTGGCGTCCGGATTAAGCGGCGTAAGGGTCATTGAGGACTGGAATCAGGCGCTCGAAGAGGCACTGGCCAGCGGCAGGACGGTCATCGTGACCGGCTCGCTGTACTTCATTTCCCTGGTCCGGGAGAAACTGCTGAGCGAAAAATGAGGAAGAAAACGGAAACATCTGTTAACATAAGCATAGGAGGAAACAGTTATGCGCAGGGAAGTATTGATGGTTATCATTATCGTCGTATCCACGCTGGTGATCCAGGGCGGCAGCATCCTTCTGCAGAGGATGATGTTTGACAGACTGACGACAGCGTTGATGAAGGGAGATTACGATGAATTTGACCGGCTGATCGAAAAGAAGGCGGTCAAATGGACGATCGCTCCGTTCAATCAGGATTATCTGAAACTCAGCCGCTATTCACTGGCCGGGGAAACTGACAAGATCATTGAGTGCTATGACACCTTTGCCAACCGCCGGCTGACCTATCCGCAGGCCAGAGAAGTCTATCTGAGCGCCTTTGACTATTTCCTGGGCCGCGGCGACAAGCAGCGCTGCCAGCTCTACCGCGACCGGATCAATGAACTGACCAGCAAGAAGGACGACAACCTTGAGGGAATCAAGGAGATCGTCAATGACAGCTACGACATCTATCTGGATCACAAGACGGACAGCCTGGAAAGACTGCTTCAGCAGATCGAAGAACTGCCGGAAACCCGCCGGGGCGCCAAGGAAGCCATGATCGCCAAGATCTACGATCTGAAAGGCGATAAGAAGAAGGCCGAGGAATACAGCAAGCTCTCCGAAGAGCACATGAAGGCTTACCTGAAACAGTAAAGCCGGGTGTTCAGAGCGTTTTAAGCCGAATCGGAACAGGAAAATGCTTCAGATTTCTGAAGCTTTTTTATTCTGTGCATA
>JAGAFL010000116.1:0-9084 GCA_017612595.1 Erysipelotrichaceae bacterium
AAGAATACCTGGATCGACCACGTCATTTCCACCAGCGTCATGATCGTTGTTTCTGTGCCTTCGTTTGTCTATGCCTTCCTGGTGCTCTACATCCTGTACTTCAAGCTGGGGTGGGCATCAGCCACCATGGATACTTCGATGGGTGCTTTCAGCTGGGTAGGCTTCAAGTCAATGATTCCGGCCATCATCTCCATGTCATTCGGAACCATTGCCGGCTTTACCAGATTCACCAGAGCTGAGCTGATCGAGGTGCTGACCAGTGAGTTCATGCTGCTGGCCCGGACCAAAGGCCTGACCAAGGCACAGGCAACTCTCAGACACGCCATGCGCAACGCCATGGTGCCGATCTTCCCGATGATCCTTGGTGAATTCATTTCCATTATGGGCGGATCGCTGATCATTGAGGGCGCCTTCTCCATACCCGGTGAAGGAAAACTGTACATAAACTCGATCCAGGCGTCTCCGCCGGACTATAACTTCTTCATGCTTGAATCGGCGTTCTACACCATGATAGGTCTGGCTGCCGGCATTGTCATCGACATATCCTACAGCATCATCGACCCGCGTATCAGAATGGGGGCCAAGTAACATGAAAGAAAAAGATTACATGAACATCCCTGATGAAAAATTCAGGCTGGCCAACCGGACGGATATCCACGACCAGAAGTTTGAGACCAAGGCGGTCGGCTATTTTGGCGATGCCTGGAACCGTTTCAAGAAAAACAAGTCTTCAGTCGTTGCCGGCATCGTCATTCTGATCCTGGTCATCTATGCGATCGTCGGTCCCTACTGCTGCAACCGCAGCTATCAGGAAGCCTATGCGACCGATAACACCATCATGCGCTATCAGTACATGCTTCCCAAGCTGGACTTCCTGGACGGCACGGGCATCTGGGACGGTACCCAGGTCATTTCCGTATCGGAAAACCGCTATTACCGGCTGCTGGGACAGCAGCAGGAAACCGGAAACCGGGTCATCGTAGACGTTGTTGAGAAATACACCAAGGATGACATCTTCCGCGGTCTGCAGACTTTCTACAAACTGAGAATCGACAGTTACGGCAGCTGCAACGCCTTTGAAGTGACCATGACGGACAAGCAGTACCGGGATCTGCAGAACTGGCAGGACGAAAACAACATGCAGGTCATCCTGCCCAGAGCCAACGTCGAAGTCATCGGCGGCGACAAGAATGTCTGGTATCAGTGCGACAACAAGGGCAATCCGATCCTTGATTCCAAGGGCAACTTCATCCATTCCTACTATACGGAAGGGGAAGACGATTACGTTTCCAAGATGAGACTGGGAAATGACCCCTACCTCAGCGGCGATGTTGAAGGCCGATACAGATACGCTCAGAGAACCGGCACTCCCGAAACCGGATACAACTATGTCGTAAGAGTAAACGCCTACAAGTACTTCCAGTACCGTTACGGCTTTACGCCTTCCTTCATCTTCGGAACGGACGCTCACGGCTATGACATTTTCTCAAGACTGGCATCCGGAGCCCGCTTCTCCTTTATCCTGGCTGTCATCGTCAGCTCCATCAACCTGTTCATCGGTGCCATCTACGGTGCCATTGAAGGCTATTACGGAGGCGTTGTTGACCTGGCCATGGAACGCTTCGTGGAAATTCTCGGCGGCGTACCGTTCATGGTCGTCACCGTTCTGTTCAACCTGCACCTTTCCGGCAAGGTCGGTACGATACCGGCACTGATCTACGCCTTCATCCTGACCGGATGGCTCGGCATGGCCGGAACGGTAAGAATGCAGTTCTACCGCTTCAAGAATCAGGAATATGTTCTGGCTGCCCGGACACTGGGCGCTTCCGACTGGAACATCATGTTCAAACACATTTTCCCGAATGCTCTGGGAACCATCATCACTTCCCAGGTCATGGTCATTCCGGGCGTCATTTTCTCGGAGACCTCGCTTACCTATCTGGGAATCATCAACCTGGACTCCCCGACAATGTCATCGGTCGGCTCCATGCTGGCCAACGGTCAGTCGATCATGACGACCTATCCGCACATCATGCTGTTCCCGGCTCTGTTCATTGCCTTGCTGGAGATCAGCTTCAACCTGTTCGGCAACGGTCTGCGTGACGCCTTTAACCCGTCATTAAGAGGAACGGAGGAATAATCATGGAAAAGAAACTAGAAGTCAGAAACCTGAAGATCTCCTTCCGTACTCAGGGCGGAATCCTGCAGGCCGTCAGAAACATTTCCTTTGATCTCTACAAGGGCGAGACCCTGGCCATCGTCGGCGAATCCGGTTCCGGCAAGTCGGTAACCAACCGCACCATCATGGGCATTCTGGCCGGCAACGGCTTCGTCGAATCCGGCGAGATCATCTACGACGGCATGGACCTGGTCCAGATCTCGGAAGACGAATTCCATAAGATCCGCGGCGACATGATCGCCATGATCTTCCAGGATCCGATGTCTTCGCTTAACCCGATCATGAAGATCGGAAAGCAGCTTACGGAAGCCATGCTGCTGAAGAACAGAGCGGCCAGAAACAAGGCCAAGGGTCTGTTCAACAGCAAGCTTGCCCTGCTCAACAAGAACCTGGACGCCGTCGCGGAAGGCGACAGCGAGGCCATCGCCCGCAACAAGATTACCTGCAAGACCTTCGATGAGTTCTGCGTCAATTCGACCAAGCTCGAAAAGGCCTACAACTCAATAAGAAACGAAGCTGAAGAGCTTAAGGTCGACATCGATGACTTTGTTTTCCTGGTTGAAAAGAAGCAGAACGTCGATGCCAAGAGCACTCTGAAGGATTTCCTGAAGAGAATCGCCAGGACCGTTCACCCCAGAGTAGTGGTCGACGACGAAAGACTGCATACTCTGAAAGATCAGCTCAGCGCCGATCTGGCGGCCGTTTCCCGCAGCAACGTTCCGCAGGAAACCGTTGATCATCTGAAGGAACTTTCCGGCCTGCTTAACGAAGCCATCAACAAGGAAAAGCCCAATTTCTTCTGCCTCGGCTACTACATGATGAAGAATCCGGAAGCCAATCTGGACGGCATGGATCTCAAGGAAATGAACGAAATGGTCAGAAACTACATTGACAGCGAGTTCATGGATCAGTTCATTGCCGACGGCACCAAGGCGATTCAGCATTCCCATGACGAGGCCCAGGCAAAGAAACTGGCCAATCTTGAGATGCTCAGAGAGGCCAGGGAGTATTTCGCTTCCGGCAATATCAATGAGAAGGAAGCCAAGGCCTATGCCAAGAAGCTTGGCGACGAGGTAACCGGTGCCATCGACAATCTGGAAGTCATCAAGGACGCCACCGAATACACCTTCCATTCAAGCATCAAGAAGATGGTCGACAAGTATTTCGACGGCATCAGACAGAATGCCAGCGAGACCAAGAGATATGCGAAACAGAAAGCCAAGTATGACGCTCTGGTTGCCAAAGGCAAGACTCCGGAGTGGAAGCCGGCTGAACCGGTCATCTTTGACGAACAGCTGGGTCTCAACAACATTTCCTCACTGATCAGCAACCTGATCGCCGACTATGAGGAGGAAAAGCCGTTCGACAGCCGCGCCAAGATGGTCTCTCTGATCGACTACTTCAAGGAACAGGCCAGCGCCCTGGTCTCCAAGGTCACCAAGAAGACGGCCAAAGCCAGAGCTCTGAAGCTGTTGGAAGAAGTCGGCATTCCCGAACCGACGATCAGATACAATCAGTATCCCTTTGAGCTCTCCGGCGGCATGCGCCAGAGGATCGTCATTGCCATTGCCCTGGCTGCCAACCCGGACATTCTGATCTGCGATGAGCCGACCACGGCTCTGGACGTGACCATTCAGGGTCAGATCCTGGAACTGATCAACCGCATCAAGAAGGAAAGAAATCTTTCCGTCATCTTCATTACCCATAACCTCGGCGTCGTCGCCAACATGGCTGACCGCATCGCCGTCATGTATGCCGGCAAGATCGTGGAAATGGGAACGGCCGAGGAAGTCTTCTATGACCCGCGGCATCCCTATACCTGGGCGCTGCTGTCCTCAATGCCGGATCTGGAAACCAAGGATAAGCTGGAGGCCATTCCGGGCACTCCGCCTAACATGATCTATCCGCCCAAGGGCGATGCCTTTGCCGAGCGCAACAAGTACGCTCTGGAGATCGACTTTGAGCAGGAACCGCCGATGTTCGACATCACCGAGACTCATAAGGCAGCGACCTGGCTGCTTCACCCCAAGGCTCCCAAGATCGAAAAACCGAAGATCATTACCGAGCGCATTAAGAGAATGAGAGAAAGAGAGGCTGCTAGAAATGGAAAATAACAGAGAAGTACTGTTGTCAGTAAGGCACCTCGAACAATTCTTCAGGATGGGCCGGGAGAGCCTGAAGGCCGTCAATGACGTCTCCTTTGACATCTACAAGGGCGAAGTCTTCGGCCTGGTCGGCGAATCCGGATGCGGCAAGACGACAACCGGCCGCAGCATCATCCGTCTATACGACATTACCGGCGGATCAGTCTACTTCAAGGGCCAGCGCATCGCCGCCGGCGTCAGAAGATATAAGGAAGCCATCAGGAACGAGAGAGAAGCGCTCAAGAAAGACCTGGAACAGCTGAGTGACCCGGCTGAGATCGAGAAGAGAAAGAAGGCAGCCGAGGAAAAGATCGCTGAACTGCGCAAGGAGATCGCTTCCGCGAAGTATGACCATAAGAACTGCAACAAGATCTACGCCAAGAAGAAGGCGGAGGAAGTTGCGGCGGAATATGATGCCAGAATTGCGGCTGCCGATCCGGCCGACCGCGCTGCCCTGGAAAAGGAAAAGCACGAAAAGGTGGCCTTTGCCAGAAAGGACAAGCTTACCAACAAGATCCAGATGATCTTCCAGGACCCGATCGCCTCTCTTGACCCCCGAATGACCGTCAAGGAGACCATTTCCGAAGGTCTGCGGATCAGAGGCGTCAAGGACAAGAAGTTCATTGAAAATGAGGTCTACAAGGTCCTCGACAAGGTCGGCCTGGTCAACGAACACGCTACCAGATATCCGCACGAGTTCTCCGGCGGCCAGAGACAGCGTATCGGCATCGCCAGAGCCATCGTCCTGAATCCCGATCTGATCATTGCCGACGAACCGATCTCGGCACTGGACGTTTCCATTCAGGCCCAGGTCATCAACCTGCTGAACGATCTGCGCAACGAACTCGGACTTACCATCATGTTCATTGCCCACGACCTGTCGGTAGTCAAGTATTTCTCCGACCGCATCGGCGTCATGTACTACGGCAACCTGGTTGAACTGGCTTCATCCGATGAACTGTTTGCTCATCCGATGCACCCCTACACCAGAAGCCTGTTAAGCGCCATTCCGCTGCCGGATCCCAAGATCGAAAAGGGCCGCATCAGGATCACTTACAATCCTTTGGAAGCCCATGACTACAGTCAGCAGCAGCCGACCTTCCGCGAGATCATTCCCGGACACATGGTGCGGTGCAATGATGAAGAGGAAGAGAGATACAGAAAGGAATTCAATCTGTGAACCCTGAACACCGGGACAAGCTGATCAGATATGCAGGCATCATCCTGTTCGCCCTGATCTTCACGGCCGTTTACGTTACTTCTAAAAAGACGGAGGGAATGAGCGCCGCTGAACTGTACCGTTTATGGTCAGACGGCTTTGTGATCCCGGGCATTCTGATCTGCGGATACGGCGTCCTGACCATGGTGTACGGCACCGGTGCACTGGACGGACCGATTTACGGAGTTACCAGCGCCTTCAAGGCTCTGATTCCCGGCGGCCGGCTGAAGACCGAAAAGTACAGTGAATACGTGGAAAGGAAGCGTAACAGCCGGCACGTCGAATATGTCCATTACCTGATCGTGGGCGGCGCGATGATCGCGATGTCACTGCTGTTCATGTTCCTGTTCAATCAGAATGTTTAGTTTTGAAAAAAGGCGGCCTTGCCGCCTTTTACTGTGGTCTGGATAAATACATATCAATGGTATAAAAGAAAATGACCAAATAGTATTATTAGTATGTTAACTTTGTTGACTGGTAAGGTTATAATGGAAGCGTGAAAAGGAGGATTTCGACATGAAACTGATGCTGTCGGAAAACATCCGCAAATTCAGAAAGCAGCGGGGCATGACGCAGGAGAAACTGGCGGAAGCGTTGGGAGTAACGGTCGGCGCCGTTTATAAATGGGAATCCGGTCTGTCGCAGCCGGAACTGAGCATGCTGGTGGATATCGCTGATTTCTTTGATACCTCGGTCGATGTTCTGCTTGGCTGCCGGATGAAGGACAACCGGCTGGACGCATCGCTGGAAAGAATGTCAGATCTCTGCCGGACGCTTGATGATGAGGCAGTTAACGAAGCAGAGAAGGTCCTGGGACGCTATCCGCATTCCTTCAAGGCGGTATACAGCTGCGGACTGGTATTCATGTGCTACGGACTGAGCTTCCATCGCAGGGATCTGCTTGAGAAAGCCAGAGAACTGATGAATCAGGCGCTGGTCCTGCTGCCTCAGAATGATGACCCTTCCGTCAGCGATGCAGTGATCAATGGCAATCTTGCCGTCATCTGCTTCCTGCTCGATGAGCGGGAAAAGAGCATTGAACTGCTGAAAAGACACAATTCGCAGGGCGTATACAACGGCTGGATCGGCTTTCTGCTTGCCGCCTACATGAACCGCCATGCTGAGGCCGCGCCCTATCTGTCGGAGGCGATAGTCCACGATATACTTGATCTGCTGGACGTAATTGCAGGCTATTTCTTTGTTTATCAGAATAACCGTGACTGGGAAAAGGCTCTGGCCATATCCCAGTGGGGGCTTGACATCATCGACAGCCTGACGGAAAAGGATGCCTTGGATTTCCTGCGCAAATCGCACGCAAAACTGCAGGTGCTGAAATCCTACTGTCTCAACAGGCTGGGAAATAATGACGAATCGCTTCAGCTGCTTAAAAAGGCAGCTGAGGTCTGCCGGGAATTTGACAACGCTCCCGATTACACTCTTAAGACCATGCGATTCAATGAGCTCGGTGAACAGAATTCCGTTTATGACATTCTGGGCAGCACTGCCCGGGAAAGCACAACAAACCTGGTCGATCTGCTGGACGATCAGCCGTTTGCCCAGCTCTGGAAGGAGGTAAGTGAAAATGAATGACAAGGAAAACATGAATGTCTTTGCCAACCGGAATTTCCGGCTGGTCTTCCTGGGGGCATTGATCTCGGAAATGGGTTCACTGCTGTACAGCTTTGCGGTCAGTTTCTATATCCTGCAGATCACCGGCAACAATGCCTTTCTTCAGGGCCTGTATCTGGCCTGCTGCAGCGTTGCACTGCTGATCACCACGCCGGTTGGCGGCGTGCTCGGCGACCGCTTCAACAAGGTCAGGATAATGTATGTCTGCGACTACCTCAAGGGAGCGCTGATCATTCTGGGAACCGTGCTGATGCTGCTGCTTCCGCAGCCGGAAACCCATCTGACGATCCTGTTCGCTCTGGGTATCGTGGGAAACGTCGTTTCCGGCATTTTCTCGCCGGTTGCCGGCTCCCTGCTTCCCTATATCGTAGAGGAGCACCAGCTTCAGCAGGCCAACGCCTACAACACCATCAGAGGTTCCCTGGAGAGCATCTTCGGTGCCGTTCTGGCAGCGGTGCTTTACGGAATCCTGCCTATCCATGTCCTGTTTCTGGCCGTCGGCATCTGCTTCGTGATCTCCGGATTTACGGAAATGTTTATCCACCACGAACATCGACCCTCCGAAGAAAAGCTTACCCTGAAGATCGCGGCCGCTGACATGGCTGAGGGAATCAGATACCTGAAAGGCCAGAAAGCCATGCTGGCACTGCTGGTTGCGATCCTGTTCATTAACTTCTTCATCACTCCGCTGACTGAGAACTTCATGCCTTACTTCGTCATGACCGATCTGAGCGCTGCGCCGTCATATCTCTTCAAGGACCTGATGACTCCGGAACTCTGGTCTTCGGCCTTCGGCGTCTGCTTCGGCATCAGTTCCCTTCTGGGCGCCGCCATCATGAGTTCCCAGCCTCAGCAGGAAAAATGCGGACACGTGACTGCGCTGCGGCTGTGCGCCTTTGCGGCAGTGATGGCGATCATCACCGGCGGCTACTGGCTGCTGGTCGACCGGGGAAAATCAATCAACGGCTTTCTGGTCGTCTTCACGCTGGGCTGCCTGGCCATGGGCTATCTGATCTCCTGCATCAACATCCCGGTCAATACCGTCATCATGCGCATCGTCGACCTTGATAAGCTCAGCAAGGTCAGTAGCGTCATGTCCGTAGGCTCTCAGGGGATGATCCCCCTGGCTTCCGTCATCAGCGGCTTCATCCTGGAAAAATGGGGCTGTACGGTCCTGCTGGTCTTTGCCATGCTGGGATTCTCCGCTACGGCGCTGCTGATGCTGTTCAACCGGCAAATAAAAGAACTGTGATGACAGTTCACAGTTCCCTGATGTGATATCGATAATGATTATCGGTCAGTACAGCAGCCTGGCAGCCAGATAGGAAACCACCAGGTAAAACAGA
Source organism: Erysipelotrichaceae bacterium (assembly GCA_017612595.1). Taxonomy (GTDB): domain Bacteria; phylum Bacillota_I; class Bacilli_A; order Erysipelotrichales; family Erysipelotrichaceae; genus UBA1783. Next base: position 8,518 of record JAGAFL010000116.1, read on the forward strand.
CCGAGGAACAGAGGGTAGTTGAAACTGCCCTTTCTTTTTTCCTGCCGCTGCGCGCAGAAATCGTCATAACTGATGTGCTGCTTGGAAGAGCTGTTGTGGATGAAGTAGGCGGTAGCGTCAAAATCACCCTTCAGATGAAGGTGATATATCATGCCGAAAAGGACCATGAGAAGCGAGTTTATGGTCAGCGCGTCAAGAAAGACCAGCAGGCGGTTGGACTGTGAAGTCAGGGCCTTAAGGAAGGGGTAGCAAAGGACGAACATGCTGACAATGATGATGCTGGTAAAGTTAACGTTCTTCAGTTTCATGACTATATTATAAAGAATTTGGGGGTAAGGTGAAATAGTGAAAAAAAGTTGAAAAATGTTAGCACTCTCTATTGACAAGTGCTAAAAAGAGGACTATAACGGAATCAGAACAAGGGAAGAGAACCACGGAAGGCGATTCCGGAAGCGTTCTCCCCAGCTTGCTCCAACATATTAGTTAGGTTGATATGTAAAGAAATGGCGATTCGCCGGGAAAGAAGGAATGAATTATGTTGATGCCTACAATTTTTGGAGAAGATCT
>JAGAFL010000117.1:0-7283 GCA_017612595.1 Erysipelotrichaceae bacterium
AATTGACTTCGGATTGGCGTCAAACAGGATCTTGTAATAACCTTCGATGGCCGGCCTGATATCCTTGCCAGAGACAAAGATCAGGTTGGCATCGGGGATCGCCTTGGCCGCAATAGCAGCTGATGGTACGATCTCGTACTTTTCGCACAAAGCAGCAGCTTCGGACACATTAGCCTTAACATAGTTGATGGATTCCTCATATTCCTTAAGGAACTGTTCAACGGCGGCCTTGTTGCTTTCATAGTATTCGCTTCTGACCGCGATGCAGCCCATGGTCAGAACGCTGCCGTTATTCAGCTTGTCCCATTCTTCGGAAAGGTTGAGCGCTGAGCGCATTTCACTGTTCTTGACCAGGACAGTTGTGGCCGCCGGTACCGGCAGCATGCAAACCTCAACGCTTCCGGAAGCGGCCTTGGTGGTCAGCTCAGCGCTGTCCAGAAATTCCACAAAGACGTCAGTTCCGACCGTCAGGCCGTTCTGAGTCAGGATGTAGTTAAGAACGTATTCAGGGTTGGAGCCCTGGCCCACCGCGTAGATGGTCTTGCCCTTCAGATCGGCAACGCTGCTGACCGCGTTGCCCTTTTCCAAAATGTAGAGAACGCCGGCAGTGTTCAAAGCGATGATCCTGACGCCGCCGTTGGTCTTGGCATACAGAGAGCTGGCAACATTGGTCGGAACAGCGGCCATATCCAGTTCGCCAGAAGCCAGTAGGGAAACCATGGCAGTCGCTTCGGCTTCAACGGTAACAGCATAGTTATTCAGTGATTCACCGGTGCTGTTTTTCTCCAGCAGATAGCTGGCGCCGATGCCGGTCGGACCTTTCAGAACGCCAAGCTTGACGTCATATCTGACCGGATCAGGATCCTTCTTAGCGGTGCATCCGGCAAAAAGTGTCAGTGTCATCAATAATGTAATAAGTGCGATTAATGTCTTTTTCATGTTAACCCCTCTTTTCTAACTGTTTTTCAAGGCTTCCTGGTTAAGAAGCGTAATGTTGCGTCCCTGCCGGGTGATGATTCCTCTGTTTTCCAGATCATCCAATGCCCTATAAAGGGAACTGCGTCCCATGTTGAGATTTCTAGCCAGCTGAGTGTAGGAGACTTCCAGACGGAAAGTCTCACCGAAGCGGCTGGCTGCGTTGGTCAGATAGCCGATCAGGCTGTTTTCCGAAGAACTGTTGGCCAGTAAACTGATCTTGCGGTTAAGGAAGCGGATGCGGCTGCCCAGAAAGCGGACATAATTCATCGCGAATTCCTCATTCTCCCTGATGGACTGTTCTACCAGCGATTCTTTGAAGAAGATGATCTTCAGGTTCTTGGCGGCTCTGATTTCGGTTACATATCTTGTCTCCTGATTAAACAGGGCGGCTACCCCGAAGAAGCTGCCTTCCTCAATGCGGCGCATCGGAAACTCATCGCGGTCTGCTGTCAGCATGGAGATTGAGGCTGTTCCCTTCAGGATATAGGCCAGAGACTTACTGTACTGTTCAGGCTTGAAGACCGTTTCTCCCTTGGCATACTGCTGACAGACAACTCGCTCATCCCGCAGTATGGACTCAACCGTCTTGCGGTCAATGTTTTCAAACAGGAAGGTCCCGCATATCTCTTTCAGTTGGTTTTTCGTTACTTCACTAAGTTTCATAGGCTATTTGTCCCATTTGGGACTGTTTTCGATACCATTATCGGTTTATTCTCAGTTTTTGTCAATTCAAATGCCCTTTAAGTTCATATGCTTACCGCAAAAGAAAAACTGCCGCAGCAGTATTTCGTTTGTTCAGATCAGTTTCAGATACTTAAGTGCTTTATATATGCCGTCATCGTCGATCTCCGGAGCCACATAGTCAGCTATCTTCTTGATCTCCTCTTCGCCGTTTCCCATGGCAACCGCATAACCGGCTGCCTTAAGCATGGGAATGTCATTAAAACTGTCGCCGAAAGCCATGATCTCCTGTTTGAGAATATGGTTCTTTTCTGCATAGTCACTGATTGCTCCGGCCTTGCCGCGGGCATTGTAGATGATGTCGGTGCCGTAAGGGTTCCAGCGGGCGAAGATGGCATTAGGCAGATATTGCCTGATCATCTCTTCCTGTTCTCTGCTGACGTACGCTACGCCATTGAGCAGCTTTTCACCGTTATAGGTTCCCACGTTGGCTTTGGGAACATCCAGATCGTCTATTACCTTATCAACAACTTCATCGTCATAATTCAGAATCATGTAGTCGGCAGCGCCCAGCTGCATCGGCACGATCTTCATGTTGAAGAAGCTGACCAGTTCTGCGGTCTGCTGCTGGTTGAGATAACTCTGTTCAACCAGCTTCATGTCCTGATCGTAGTATGACTGGCTGTTATCGGTATAATAGCCGTCAAAATCAAGCGCAAATCTTCTGATGTCCTGTATTTCCGAACCGGTTCGCCCCGTGCAGCAGATCCTTTTGATCCCCTTTTCCTTCAGAAGGCGGAAGGCTTCCCTGGTAGATTCCCGTACCGGAATTCCGGTGTGCGAAAGAACCGTGCTGTCCAGATCAAAGAAAATGGCCTTTATATCATCCGGTACCTGCTTTCGGCTGACCCGCAGGACATAGAACTTCAGGTATTCGGTTTCCTCATTGCTGCTTAAGACCGGATGGTCAGGACTCTGCGAACCGACGTGGATGGTATTCAGGATTACCCCTTCCTCTTGGGCTGCCTGCTGCAGCATCCTCTCGAAGTTTTCCTTTTCCATAAAGCGGGAACAGGAACAGCTGATCAGATAACCGCCGTCTTCCAGAATGCTGATGGCTCTGCGGTTGATCTCCAGATAGCCTTTATAGGCGTGATCAACCGTTCTTCTGTTTTTGGTGAAGGCGGGAGGGTCAAGCACGATCAGATCGTATTTTCCTCTTGTGCACTTGTTTAGATAATCAAAGACATCATCCTGCACGAAGGTGATCTTCTTTTCCAGTCCGTTCATCAGGGCGTTCTGATAGCCCTGATCCAGGGCGCTCCGGGAAACGTCAACGGCAACAACCGCCTCCGCACCGCCTTTAGCCGCATTGAGCGCAAAGCCGCCGGTGTGGCTGAAGCAGTCCAGCACCCTTAGTCCTTTTGCCATCTTCTGAAGATACAGGCGGTTGAACTTCTGGTCCAGGAAATAGCCGGTCTTCTGACCGTTGGCGTAGTCAACGGTGACCCTGATGCCGTTTTCGGTTATGACTGTTGCTGTCGGCAGATCAGCGCTCTCATAGAATCCCTTATGAAGCGGCAGGCCTTCCTTTTCCCTGACTCTTATGTCATTGCGCTCATAGATGCCTTCTATCATTACGCCCCGGGCATGGTATTCCTCGGTGAGCAGCCGGTATAGCATTTCCTTTCTTTTTTCCATGCCTGCGCAGCTGATCTGGCTGACCAGCACGCTGTTGTAGCGGTCCACGGTCAGACCGGGCAGACCGTCGGCTTCGCCGTAGATCACCCGGCAGTTGTCCTGCTGGCCTTCCATCTTCTGCTCTCTCAGTTCAATGGCCTGATCAACTTTTATCCGGAAGAAGTCTTCATCAATTGACTGTTTCTGATCAAAGGTTAGAATGCGGACCACGATGTGGCTGACAGCCGAATAAAAACCCCGGCCGACAAAAGCGCCGTCTTCACCGATGATGTCAATGATGTCGCCATCCCTGATCTCTTCATCTGCAGATACCAGGTTATTGCGGTACATCCACAGCTGACCTTTTTCCAGATATTCTCTTCCTCTGTCGGATACTGTTACTCGTCTGTTCATCTCTGTCTGTTTCTTTCCCTGTCATTATAACCCAATTGCCATGGATATTCGAAAAGAAAAAGGTCTGCCTTTGCAGACCTTCGTATGCTTATTTACCGGAAAGGTATTCGTCAATGCCTTTAGCGGCCGTCTTGCCGGCTCCCATGGCCAGAATGACGGTAGCGGCGCCGCTGACGGCATCGCCGCCCGCAAACACTCCCTTTCTGGTCGTCTCGCCGTTTTCCTCCTTAACGATGATGCAGCCGTGGGAATTGACTTCCAGTCCTTCCGTGGTTGATGTCAGCATCGGGTTAGGCGAGGTACCCAGCGACATGATGACGGTATCACAGTCAATGACATATTCCGAGCCCGGTACCTCAACCGGTCTCCTTCGGCCGGAAGCGTCCGGTTCACCAAGTTCCATCTTAATGACCTTCATGCCTCTGACCCAGTCATTTTCATCTGTCAGGATCTCGATGGGATTCTGCAGAAGATCGAAGATAACGCCTTCTTCCTTAGCGTGATGCACTTCTTCCTTTCTCGCCGGCAGTTCCGCTTCCGAGCGGCGGTAGACGATATGAGTCTCCGCGCCCAAGCGCAGCGCCGTACGGGCCGCGTCCATGGCCACGTTGCCGCCGCCGACCACGACAACCTTCTTGCCGCATCTGATCGGCGTATCGGAATCCTGACGGTAAGCCTTCATCAGGTTATTGCGGGTCAGAAACTCATTGGCGGAATAGACGCCGTTGGCGATCTCACCCGGAATGTTCATGAACTTGGGCAGACCGGCACCGGTACCGATGAAGACGGCATCATAGCCCTGCTCATCCAGCAGTTCGTCAATGGTTATGGAACGCCCGACGATGACGTTGGTCTCAAAGCGGACGCCCAGCTTTCTGATCTTTTCGATTTCCGGCTTTACGACCGCCTCCTTGGGCAGACGAAATTCGGGAATGCCGTATACCAGAACGCCCCCGGGCTGATGGAAGGCTTCGAAGACGGTTACCTGATAGCCCATCAGCGCCAGATCGCCGGCGCAGGTCAGCCCGGCCGGACCGGATCCGACGATGGCGACCTTCTTTCCGTTGGGTTCACCGGCTTTGGCAGCCTGATAATCGTTATCTCTTGCCCAGTCGGCAACGAAGCGTTCCAGCTTGCCGATGGAAATGGCTTCCCCCTTGATGCCGCGTATGCACTTGCCTTCACACTGGGTCTCCTGCGGACATACCCGGCCGCAGATTGCCGGCAAGGCACTCGACTTGGCGATCACATCAGCTGCCGCCGCAAAGTTTCCTTCTCTTACCTGCCTTATGAAGGCGGGAATGTTGATGGAAACCGGACAGCCCTGCTGACACATCGGGTTCTTGCAGCTGAGGCAGCGGGAGGCCTCGGCTAGGGCTTCTTCCCGGTTATAGCCAAGGCAGACTTCGTCGAAATTAGCAGCTCTTACCTTGGGGTCCTGTTCCCGGACCGGCACTTTCCTATTGAGATCCATCATGCCGCCTCCTTTCTGCCGGAGCAGCCGCAGTGATGCTCTTGGTATTCATGCATGGCAGCTGTTTCCTCTTCCTTATACTGTCTGGCTCTCTTCATGGCCAGGTCATAGTCAACCAGATGACCGTCGAATTCCGGACCATCGACGCAGGCGAACTTCACCTTTCCGTCGACGACGATGCGGCAGGCGCCGCACATGCCGGTTCCGTCGATCATGATCGGATTCATGGAGACAATGGTGGGGATTCCCAGTTCCTTTGTGCACAGGCTGGTAAACTTCATCATGACGACCGGTCCGATGGCAACGCAGCGGTCATAGTGCCGGCCTTCTTCGCTGACCAGTTTTCTGACCATGTCGGTACCCACGCCCTTCATGCCGTAGGAACCGTCATCGGTAGTGATGAAGACGTTTTCGGCAACTGAGCGCATCTGTTCTTCGTAAAAGATCAGATCCTTGCTGCGGGCAGCCATGATGACATCGCACTTTACCCCGTGCTGAGACAGCCACTTTACCTGCGGATACACCGGAGCGATGCCGACGCCGCCGCAGACAAACAGGTAATGCATCTTCTGCAGCTGCTCATGATCCTCATTGACGAAATCAGAAGGCCGGCCTAAAGGACCGACGATGTCGGTAAGGCATTCACCTTCCCTCAGCTCGCTTAACCGGGCGGTAGAAACGCCGACGACCTGGAAGACGATGGTGACCGTTTCCTTCTCCCGGTCATAATCGCAGATGGTCAGCGGGATTCTCTCACCCATTTCGCCGGTGCGGACGATCAGAAACTGACCGGGCTGACACCGCCTGGTGATGTAAGGCGCTTGTATTTCCATCAGCCAGTTCTTTTCGGATAAATGCTGCACTTTCAGGATCCTGTACATTGTTCCTCACTCCTTGTCATTACCATATCATTATAAACCAAACGGCCAGCCATTCCCATTGCTTCATACTGTTCAATCCCAGCGAATTACAGTAAAATGAAATTACCTGATAGGAGGATAATCAATGCATAATACTAGAAGAGTTCTCGATGATCTGCTCTGGGTAGGAGCGGATGACCGCCGACTGTCCTGTTTTGAAGGCGTCTATGACGTCCCCAATGGCGTATCCTACAACTCATATTTATTGCTGGACGAAAAAACGGTGCTGTTTGACACCTGTGACCACGCCGTGGAGGTCCAGTTTCTCGAAAACGTCGCCTACGGTCTTAACGGACGTAAGCTCGACTACCTGGTCATCCATCACATGGAGCCCGACCACGCCGCGACTCTGGAAGCACTTTATCTGCGCTATCCGGAGGTCACCATCGTCTGCAACGCCAAGATCGCCACGCTGATCAGCCAGTTCTTCGCTACCGACATGTCCGCCAGCATCAGGACCGTCAATGAAGGCGACACTTTGAACACCGGAAAGCACGAACTGACCTTCGTCAACGCTCCGATGGTCCACTGGCCGGAAGTCATGTTCAGCTATGACAAGACCGACGGCATCCTCTTCTCGGCTGACGCCTTCGGCACCTTCGGTGCCCTGAACGGCCATCTGTTTGCCGATGAAGTCGACTTCTTCCGCGATTACGTCGATGAAGCCAGAAGATACTATACAAACATCGTCGGCAAGTACGGCCCGCAGGTTCAAAGCGTCCTCAAGAAGGCCGCGACCCTGAACATCAGATATGTCTGCCCGCTGCACGGCTTTGTCTGGAGACGAAACTTCGGCGATTTCCTGGAAAAATACGATGTCTGGAGCAGCTACCGTCCGGAGGTAAAGGGCGTCTGCCTGGCTTACGCCTCCGTATACGGCCATACTGAAAACATGATCAACATCCTGGCCGGCAAGCTTTCGGAAAAGGGCATCCCGGTTGAAATGTTCGACACTTCCGTAATCCCCGCCAGCCACATTCTGTCGGCCTGCTTCAAGTACAGCCATCTGGTCTTCGCATCAACCACCTATAATGCCGGCATCTTCGTCACCATGGAAGCCCTGCTGCACGACATCGTCAACCACTCGCTGCGCAACCGCCGTATCGCCTTACTGGAAAACGGCTCCTGGGGTCCCA
>JAGAFL010000118.1:0-2564 GCA_017612595.1 Erysipelotrichaceae bacterium
ACCGGTCTGAACTGGAAGGAACTCAAGAAGTAAAAAGGGGCAGAATAATGGATTACGAAGAAACGATCAATCAGATACTGGAACTCAGAGACAGCGTCTATGAAAATCTGGACAATGACCAGATCTTCAAAATCAAGCCGCAGCTTGATCAGATCAGGGAACTGGCTGACTCTCTCTACGATGAAGAGGATACCCGCAAGATCATCGACCGAATCTCGGTCTATGAATTCCTGATGGACATGTATGCCCGTTGCGGCCGGCTGCGTCTGAGCAATGAGAGCTGCCGGATGTGCATTGAGCTTTCCAAGAAGATCATGGATCAGGACAGCCGGGTCTACGAGCCGGTCAGAGACTACTACCGCACCTACATTGCCAACCGGCTGTTACTGGATGGGGATGATTCGAGCGACCTGGAAGACGAGCTTTACCAGTATCTGGACCAGGAAGGTCTGGATCTGAAGGAAATGACGCTGGAATACTTCCGCACCGCTCCCCGCTTTGATCCGGTGGAGGACAGCGAAGAATACCTGAATGTCATCGACGAAGTCAATGAAAAGCTCTACAACGCTCTGGAAGAGAGCATTGAAGATGATGATTATCCGGAAAGATACCGCCAGCTGAAGAAACAGATCCTGAAGGACGACTACGGCATCGACTGGAAGAGCCCGCAGGAATACAACGAAGAGAATTAAAAAACGAAGCAGCCGGAAAACCGGCTGCTGTCTGAATGCGAGAAAGGATGAACATCCATGAAGAAGAAAACATCAATCAGGAAGAGATTCCGCTACTGGCTTGACTTCCGGATGGCCAAGGGAACGGCCAGCATGGTCAGGCTGTTACTGACGATGGTGCTTACCTCGGTGACTTTCGTTACCGTTCTGGTGCTGGCCTTCAAGCTGCAGAAGGAAGGCAAGTCGGCCATCGCCGTGCTGTGGGATAACCTGAGATCGGCAATGTCCTCCTCCTTCCCGGCTTCCGATTCGGGATCGGTGCTCTACATTGCCCTCTATACCCTGCTGGGACTGACCGGCATGGTCTTCACCGGCATGCTGATCGGCATCTTCTCATCCGCCATGCGGGGAAAGATCATCGCCCTGCAGCAGGAAAACCCGGAGATCATCGAAGAAGGCCATACCGTCATCCTGGGCTTTAGGCCCGGGGAATATGCCCTGCTTAAGGAAATGATCGCCAATGCCGAGGACGAAAAGCGGACCTTCGTAGTCGTCGAGAACATGGAACGCCAGGAGATCGAGCAGGCCATTTCCAAGAACGTCACCGTTCCCAAGAACGTCAGGCTGATCTCCATCAAGGCCGATACCACCAATCCCGCCGCCCTGAAGTGCTGCGCGATTCCCGACAGCTCTGCCGTCGTCGTCCATACCCGGGAAAAGGGCCGGACCGTCAAGACACTGCTGGCACTGGAGATCCTTCTGGCCAATGCCGCTCACCGTCCCCGGATCGTCGCATCCGTCGATTCCCAGAATCAGGTATTCTCCCGGGACGTGCTGAAGGACAACGGCGTGACCATGCTTTATTCCGGCGATGTCGTCGCCCGCATCATTGCCCATTCCACTACCCAGCCGGGCATCTATGAAGCCCTGCTGGACATGATCGACTTTGACAATTTTGAATTCTACTTCGAAAACGCCTTCCTGGTCCAGGGCCTGCCCTTTGGCTCGGTCGTGCTGGCAGCCCGCAAGGCGATCGTCGTCGGCCTCCACCGCAACGGCCAGGCGCTGATCAATCCGCCTCAGGACACCATCATCGACAAGGACGATCTGCTGATCACCTTTGAAGAGGAACCGGGCGATCTGGTTCTGGACAATCCCCAGGAAAGAACCCTTCCAGAACACCTTGATCCCCTTGAGCCGAAGAAGATCGGCGAGGTCACCGTCTTCGGCATCAATAACGCCATTCTGACCATCCTGCATGAGTTCCCGGATAACATTGAGCGCATCAAGCTGATCGGCCTGTCAGCGCAGGACTACAAGACCTTCATTCCCGAAAACGAGGAATTCGTCTCGGAAATCGTTACCGATTACCGCAACAGCGATTCCGACCGCATCCTTCTGGACATGCTGAAGGACAGCGAGCACATCTGCCTGCTTTCCGACCGCCGCAAGAAGGAAGAGGACGCCGATACGGAGACGATGTTACGGATCATCAGGCTGCGCAACCTGAAGAAGAAAAACAACCTGACCTTTACGATCACGGCGGAAATGCGCTGCGAGAGCAACCGCGACCTGGTATCCATTGAGGATGCGGAAGACTTCGTAGTCGCTACGGACCTGTCCTCGATGATGCTGGCTCAGATAACCACCGATCTGAGAAGAGCGGAAGTCTTTACCGAGCTGCTCAATGAGGAAGGCTCGGAAGCCTACATGAAGCCGGCTGCCGACTTCAGCGTGGCCGGCAGTTGCCTGACCTATGGTGAGCTGCAGAAGCAGATCTACGCCTCCGGCAGCATTCTCATGGGGCTGAGAACAAAAGATGAACCCTTTAAGATCGTTACCGACGGCAGCCAGAGCGTTCAGATCGGCGAAAACGATCAGCTGATCATGATC
>JAGAFL010000119.1:0-12827 GCA_017612595.1 Erysipelotrichaceae bacterium
CTCTGCCCATGGTCTCCAGGATGAAGACTTCCTGTCTGGTGTAGACATTGACGTCCAGCCAGGTGGTCTTGGCTACGTTGACCATGAACTTGGCGGCTGAGGCATAGCCCGGGCAGTGGTCGGTGATAACCAGGTCGTTATCGACTGTCTTCGGGCAGCCGATGAAACGGTGATTGGTGATGTTGTGCGCTTCCGCGTATTCGCTTAAGGCCGCAACGGTATCCATGGAATCGTTGCCGCCGGTATAGATCATCGTGTCGATGTTATAGGCGTCCATGATGGCAATGATCTTCTGGAAGTCCTCGACATTGTCTCTCTTCAGCTTGTAGCGGCAGGAACCCAGAGCGCTGGCGCAGGTCTGCTTCAGCAGCTGGATGCCCTGATCGCTGAGATTGGTGAGGTCGACGAATTCCTCGTTCAGAATGCCTTCAATGCCGTGAAGACCGCCGTAAACGTGCTCATAGATCGGATTCAGCTGATTGGCCTGAATGACACCGGCAACGGTAGCGTTGATGACGCTGGTCGGACCGCCGGACTGAGCAACTAATAAATTTCCCATATTTTTCCTCCTAAATATAATGCACCTTTATTTTATCACTTATTCAGCTGATTGTGTATTTTTTCAGCTGTCTTACCCATTGACGGTAATCGGGGCACAGCTTCTCCAGGGCGCTGTAGAAGGCCTTCTGATGATTGTGCACCTTGAAGTGGCAGATCTCATGGCAGATGACCTCCCGGATGCAGCCTTCATCGACGCAGCCCAGCAGATAATTGAGCACGATCAGGTTCTTCCGATGGAAACAGCAACCCCAGCGGCTCTTATAGAAGCGGTAGCGGACTTCGAAGCCCATGGCCAGCCGGTCTCTGATCTGGCGAACATGGGGTTCGATCAGCGAGATGAGATATTCACGGAAATGCCGGTCGATGGAATCGATGCTGCGGCCGTGAAGCGTGAGCGTATCGCCGGCAAATTCCATCTTCCAGTTTCCTCCGGTCTGCACCTTCAGGTCATATTTCCGGCCCAGAATGAACACGTGGCTGTCCTTCTCGAGGTCGTAATTGATGTTGTTGTTCTCCCGGCTCAGCTGCCTGGCGATCCAGCGCTGGTGGGAAGCGACGAGCCTTCTGATCTCGGCGTCGGTAGTCAGCCAGGGAGCGTAGACGTACAGCTTGCCGTCCCTGACCTTCATCGAGACGCTCTTGCGCCAGGAGCGCTGAACGGTATACTCAGTCGGCATACTGCTCCCACTGCTCCATCAGCCTGGCGATCTCGTTATGCTTGTCATCGATCTGCTCGTTGAGCTGATTCATCTTCTGATAGTCGTGATAGTATTCTTCCTCAAAGCGCAGAGCCCGGAGTTCTTCCAGCTGTTCTTCCGCCCGGGCGATCTGCCTTTCCAGGGCGGCCGCCTTCTTGCTATTCTCCCGCTGGGTCTTGGCATCCACCGCCGGCTTTTCCGCCTTGGCTGGCTGTTCAGCCTTCCTGACCGGCTCAATGCCCCTGATCTTGTCGAGATATTCTTCGTAGTTCAGCTTATACAGCGTAGTCCGGTCCCCTTCGATGTAGAGGATCTGCTGAGCCAGCTTCTTGATGAAGTAGCGGTCATGGGAAACGAAGATGATGGTGCCGTCATAGTCCATCAGGGCGTCTTCCAGAGCTTCCTTGCCGGCGATGTCCAGATGGTTGGTCGGTTCGTCCAGGATCAGCAGGTTGGCATGGGAAAGCATCATCTTGCACAGCGCCAGCCTTACCTTCTCTCCCCCGGAGAGCACGCTGCACTGCTTGAAGACGTCATCGGCGGAAAACAGGAAGGAACCCAGGATCTTGCGGATGGCCGTATGGTCGTATTCGGGATAGAGGTCCCAGAGCTCTTCCAGCACGGTCTTGTCCGAATCGATCTGCGCCAGCTGCTGGTCAAAGTAGGCAACCTCGATCTGGTGGCCGTACATGAAGTCGCCGCCAAGGGCTTCTATTTGACCCATCAGGGTCTTGACCAGAGTACTCTTGCCCAGTCCGTTGGGTCCGATGATGGCCAGACGCTGGCCGTTGGTCAGCTGGAAGCTGACCGTGCACAGCGGCCGGTCGTAGCCGATGGTCAGGTTCTCGACCGTCAGCACCTGATTGCCGCCGCGGACACTGGATTCAAAGTGCAGCTTCAGCCGCCGCTGGTCAGCCCGCGGCTTGTCAATGCGTTCCATCCGCTCCAGATACTTGATCTTGCTCTGGGCGAAGGCCGCCTTGTTCTTCTTGTAGCGGAACTTCTCGATCTGTTCCTCCAGCCGCTTGATCTCCAGCTGCTGATGGCGGTAGGCGGTCTGCTGCAGCAGAAACTGCTGCTTCTTCTGTTCGACGTAACTGGTATAGGTGCCGGTGTAGTGGTTGAGCTGACCGAATTCGAATTCGTAGATCTCGCTGACTACCCGGTCAATGAACATCCGGTCGTGGGAGACCAGGATGATGGCCTTGGGGTATTTCTTCAGGTAGCCTTCCAGCCATTCGATCGTCTGCATGTCCAGATGGTTGGTCGGCTCGTCCAGCAACAGGATGTCCGGCTTGATCAGCAGCAGCTTGACGAAGCCGATCTTGGTCTTCTGGCCGCCGGAGAACGAAGAGATCGGCCTGTCCAGATCATCCAGGGAAAAGCCGAAGCGGGTAAACAGGGTGAGCTGCTGCTGGTTGTAGTTATAGCCGTCCTGCATCTCAAAGTACTGCTGAAGAGCCGCATAGCGGTCCAGCAGTTTCTCGTCGTATTCGCTTTCCAGCCGCAGGGCGATCTGATCCATTTCCTGTTTGACGTCGAGCAGACTGCGGTACATCTGGTCAAAGGCTTCCCTGACCGTCATGTTCTCGTCTTCGAAGGCCTTCTGGGACAGATAGCCCAGCGTCAGGCCGCCGTTGCGGATGACCTCACCCCGGTCAGGTTCGTATTCCCCGGTGATCAACCTTAAAAGGGTTGTCTTACCGCACCCGTTACGGCCGATAATGGCAACCTTTTCGTTGTTCTTGATTTCCAGGTTCGCGTCCGCAAACAGGTCCTCACCGGCAAACTGCTTGGCGACGTTCTTCAGTTTCAATAACATGCTTTCTTACTTCTTAAGATAATCCTTTATTCCTTCGGCAATCGCCGCAGCGGCAGCCTGCTTGTTGGCCAGCCATCTGTTTACCACTTCGGCATCGCGGATGTTGCACAGCCGGATGCTGACGGTGTTGATGCCGTAGACGTTGTTTGCTTCAAAGGAGGCGTTCTTCCCGCTGGTAGCGGAGAAGCGTCCGCCGCCCAGCACGGCGCCGCCGGCTTCGCGGATGACCCAGTCCTGGTCATAGCTGATGCCGTCAGCCAGCAGGGTGCTCTGCACCAGCTTGCAGGCATGCAGGCGGCTTTCATCGCTGAACAGTTCGGTCTCGTTCATCAGTCTGGTGAAGATGGCCCTGGCAAAGTTATTGGCCGTGTAGTTTGAATAGATGACGCCCGGAATGGTGCTGTCGATCTCCATGTCCAGATGGATCATGTACCGGCAGCCGGCATCGACGGCTCTCTTCAGCAGACCGTCGGCGCCATAGTAGAGGGCGTTTTCATTATAGGTTTCCTTCAGGATCAGAACCTTATAGCCGGCAGCGGTCAGCCTGTCCGCTACCGCCTGCGCCAGCTCGTACATTTCCTGAGCTTCGACGATGCCGTTTTTCTCCTCACCGTTGGGGCTTACCGCCACGTCTCCGCTCATGGCCGGAGAAGTGGAGATGGCAATGTCATACTGATGGTATTCCTCCGGGGCCACGGTCTCTACCTTGATGTAGAGGTAGTTGCGGTCCAGAACGGAAGTCTCGGCATCGGCGGTGTCGAACAGCTTCTGATTGGCCAGAAGCTGGATCCTGCGGTTCTTGCCGTCCCGGGTCACGGTATAGATTTCGTCATCAAAGCTGACGGTATGATTCATGTAGACGCGCTCGCTGATCTCGTTTTCCATTAGATAGACGCCGTAGAAGCCGTCGGGAATGGACGCCAGGTCGATCTGACTGTCAGCCTTCTCGCTCAGATTCTCGAATGTGATGACGCTGTCGGAACAGAAGTCCTTCAGGACAACGGTCTTGTCGCGCAGCGTGACGCTGGCCGGCAGGTCCATGCTGTAGAAGTCGAAGTAAAGGTTCAGCGATTCGCCGTAGTAGTTATAGTCGTAGACAGGGACCGGATTGGCCCGGTCTTCCTTCATGATCAGTTCATAGGTCTGACGGCCGGTATACCTGCCGATCCTGTAGATATCCATTTCCTTTCCGCCCTTGAAGAAAAGGCCGATGATCAGGGATACCAGCAGATAGATGATCAGAAAAGCGCAGACGGCCATCGGGATAACCGCATTCCATCTGATTTTGTATTTTGGCTTCTTTCCGTTTTCCATAATATCGCCTCCTGATTTACACCGTAATTATACACTTTTTCTCCGTTTTCTGCTCAAAGGCGGAAAACGGCGCTCCTACATCTTTCCGACTTTCTCCAGTTCTCTGCGGAACTCGGCGCTGGCTTTTCTGATCCTTTCCAGCTGTCTTTCCTCACTGCGGTCGATGACGCCGTCATCCTTCATGGCGGCCATCTCACAGGCCTGTTCAAAGCCGTTAAGGTAGGAGATCATGTTGTTCAGCTGCATCTTGATGTACGTGTTCATTATCACTTACCTCTTGTTTTCATTATAACAGATAATGACGGAAGCACGTTAAACGGCAAAACCTTAATTGAAAAAACGGAACGCTGTGGTAGAATATCCTTAAAGACTGCGAACATGAGATAGTAGTCATCTGCCAACCGGCAAGAAGAGCGAATCAGCGGCGGTGAAAGGCTGATCCGGACAGATGATGAATTGGGCCATGCAAGTCGCCAAGCGCCGGCAACAGCCGTTACCTGTGAGTGATCCTGTCAGTCAGGGCAGGGTAATTTGGGTGGCACCACCCGCAAGGGTCCCAAGAGGTGCTTTTTGTTTTTTTGGAGGAAATGAACATGAAAAGAATGCTAAGCGGAATCGAGCCCAGCGGCGAACTGACTCTGGGCAACTATATCGGCGCCCTGCGCAACTTCGTTCGCTATCAGGATGACTATGAACTGTATGTCTTCATCGCCAACCTGCACTGCGTTACCGTCTACCAGGATCCCAAAGAACTGAAGAAGAACCTCAGGGATGCCGTGGCTCTGTATCTGGCCTGCGGACTTGATCCGCAGAAATGCACCATCTTCCTGCAGTCGGATGTCATGCCGCATGCTCAGCTGGGCTTCCTGATGACCTGCCAGACCTACATGGGCGAGCTGAGCCGCATGACCCAGTTCAAGGAAAAGACTGCCAACCATGAGGAAAGCATTACCGCCGGTCTGTTTGTCTATCCGTCCCTGATGGCCGCCGACATCCTGCTCTACGACGCTGACTACGTACCGGTCGGCGACGACCAGAAACAGCACGTTGAGCTGGCCAGAGACCTGGCCCAGCGCTTCAACAACCGCTATGGCGAGACCTTCGTCCTGCCCGAACCGCTAATTCAGAAGGTCGGCGCCCGCATCATGTCCCTCTCCGATCCCAGTAAGAAAATGAGCAAGTCCGATGAGACCAACAAGGGCTGCATCTACCTGCTCGATGACGTCAACGTTGCCAAGAAGAAGATCATGTCCGCCGTTACCGACATGGTCGGTGCCGTTAATTACGACAAGGTCAGACAGCCGGGTGTTTCCAATCTGCTGGAGATCATGTCCGCCCTCAACGGCGAGCCCATCGAT
The DNA here is from genome assembly GCA_017612595.1 of Erysipelotrichaceae bacterium. Lineage (GTDB taxonomy): Bacteria > Bacillota_I > Bacilli_A > Erysipelotrichales > Erysipelotrichaceae > UBA1783. The sequence continues at coordinate 5,754 of JAGAFL010000119.1, forward strand.
TCCATCGTTGCCCGCTATCAGGGCAAGGGATACGGCGAATTCAAGAAGGAAGTTGCCGAAGTCGTCGGCGCTGAACTGCAGAAGATCCAGGACCGCTACAACGAGATCATCAGATCCGACCTGCTGGAAACCACCCTCAGGGAAGGCGCCGAAAAGGCCAGATCGATTTCCTTCAGGAAACTCAGAAAAGTTCAGAAGCGCATGGGTCTGGACATCTTCTAGTTCCGGATGGCTTCCATGATGCTGACCTTACCGGCGCGGTAAGCCGGATAAAGGCAGCACAGACAGCCTGCGGGTATGACCCACAGAAGAAATGAATAGCGGCGGTCAGTCATGAGCTGTGAAGAGCTCATCAGGCTGGCCGCTTTCATTACCGCCGTTTCCGTCAGCAGCGCCGACAGAGAACTGATCAGCATTATCAGCAGCGCTTCCAGCAGAAACTGCCTGATGATGTCCCCTTCCTCGGCTCCCAGGGCCTTCTTGATGCCGATTTCCCGGTAACGGCCCTTCAGCGAGGAAAGGGTGTGATTTACCATTCCCAGTAAGGAGATCAGCAGGCAGAACAGAGAAAGCGCCAACAGAATGGCCTGTCCCTGTTTCAGAAGCTGAGAGAAGCTTTTCTTAAGCATGCCCTGGCGGATCAGCAGATAGCCGTCCTCCCCCAGCGTTTCATCCAGCAGATCATCCAGATAGCCGCCGTCGCTGCGGAAAAACAGCCGGACCTCGTCCGCCTCGTCCAGATAGCCAAGGGGAAGAAAGATGATGTAATCACCGGACAGCCAGATGTTATCATAGCCCTGCTTCAGAACCCCGCATACCCTGAACTGGGCACCGTTGAGACTGAAGAACTCGTTGACAGCCGGACAGCCGAGATCCATCCAGACCTCATGTCCCAGCACGGCCACGTTTTCGTTATTGATCACCTGCTGCTCGCTGAAGAAGCGGCCCAGCAGGAATTCCAGATCAAACAGACGGGAAAGATCCCGGCAATATGCCAGGTCATGCTCTTCTCCGTGGTAAAGGCAATAGCGGCTGTATAGGCTGACTTTGCAGTTCTCGATCAGACGGTTCTCACAGTCTTCATAATCAGCTTCCTTCAGATACTGCAGACAGCTGACGTCCAGGGACATCCCGGCCAGCCGGCTTTCGATCCCCTGCAGTAACAGCGCCGAAAGATCGCTGACCGTCAGCAGCAGCAGGATGGCCAGAAAGTTGCTCAGGATGCTCAGATAAAACTGCCGGCGGCGCTGCCAGAATTCCCTAAGAAACAACATGACCGTCCTCCATGCGGATGATCCTCTCCGCTGCGGATGCCATATGCTGATCGTGAGTCACCATGACGACGGTGCAGCCCTGGGCGTTCAGCTGCTGAAAGATCTTCATGATCGCCTCCCCGTTTTCCCTGTCCAGAGAACCGGTCGGTTCATCCGCCAGCAGCAGCCGCTTATCATAGAGAACAGCCCGGGCAATGCCGCAGCGCTGCTTTTCCCCGCCGGACAGCTCGCTTCCGTAGCGCCTCAGCAGTCTTTCGATCCCCAGAGAGCGGCAGACATCATCAAGCCTTTGGCGGCTGATCTTCTGATGATCATAGACCGACGGCAGCAGCAGATTGTCGCGGACATTAAGATATTCCAGCAGCTGATGGTCCTGAAAGATCATGGCGCTGCTTCTTCTGATGTCCTTCATCACATCCTGTCCCCGGCGGCCAAACCAGAGATATTCGCCTTCATCCAGTCTCTCATAGCCGGCCAGCACGTTCAGCAGCGTGCTCTTGCCGCAGCCCGAAGGGCCCAGCACGGCGAGAAATTCCCCGGCCCGGATCTTCAGATTCACCCTTTCAAGTGCCCTTACTTCCCCGCGGCCTGATGAATATATCTTGACGGCGCTGCGCAGTTCAATCATCATTCAATACCTTCCAGTACTGTTCGGGAAGGATCAGCACTTCCCGGCCTTCCAGCTGAACGCCGCTGATGAGCGCCTTTCCCTGGCTTTGGGCAATGACTTCCACGCTGAGCCGGTACTGTTTCCAGTTGTTCAGATCACCGGCTGCTTTACTGTCAAGCAGAAACCAGCCATTTTCATCGCTTAACAGCGCCCGGCTGTCCACGCACAGCCCGTAGACCTGTTCCAGCGGCATCAGCACATTGACCTTCTGCCCGCTCATCAGTTCCGTACTGCCGTCAGTCTGAAGAACGACCTGACAGTCCCGGCGCCGGCCGTCTTCTACCGTCACGTCATTTCTGGCGATGATCTCAGCCAGGCAGATGCGTCCGCTCAGGCTGAAGCTGCCCTGCTGGCCGATCTTCATCAGCCGGTACTTCTCCCGGGGAACCCAGGCATACAGTTTCAGATCCCCGTCCTCAATGACGACCTGACTGCCGGAAACAGAAAGCAGCCAGCCGTCGTAGTCAGCCTTCAGGCTGACGGTCTTCCCCCGGGAATCAAGGTACTTCAGAATGACATCGTCCTTCCGCAGCTTCTCGCCTTCCTGCCTTTCCAGCTCGGTGATGCTGCCGGCGAAAAAGACCGCGTGCCTTTCACCGCGCACCGTGCAGCTGAGGGTATATTCACTGATCAGCTTGTCATAGCCGATCACGCAGGTTTCCAGCTGAGCCAGCGCCGCCTTACCTGTCAGCGTTATTGCCAGATACAGGCAGAAAAAAACAGCCGGAACAATTATCAGAAATCTCTTCTTCATGATTACCTCAGTTAATTGTTGGCTGTTATCTGTAATATTCCTGAATTACAGCGGCTTTTCGTGAAAGTTGCCCACCGTGCGCTGGCCGCTGGCAACGTTGATGAAGGCATGCGGGTCAATGCTCATGACCGTGGTGATCAGCTGATTGACCTCATAATCGCCGACTACGGTATACAGCACCGTCCTCTGCTGGCCGGTATAGCCGCCGATGGCGTCGAACCGGGTGACCGAGTGATGGTACTTCTCGAAAACCGCATTCTCGATCTCCTGAGCCTTGTCGGAGATGATGATGAACGATGAGCGCTTGTAGCGGTTGTCGACCAGGTCGATTACCTGGGTGGCAACGAACTGGAAGATGATGGAATAAAGCGCCGCTTCCCAGCCGAACAGGATGCCGGAAATGATCAGCAAAAGGACATTGAAGGCGAAGATCAGATTCCACATCGACTTCTGCTTCTTCTTGGCCATGTAGATGGAAATGAAGTCCACACCCCCGCCGCAGGCGTCTCCGGCCAGCACGCAGGCTGACGACAGGCCGCCGAGAATGCCGCCGAACACCGAGATCAGCAGCAGGTCATCGGTAATGGCGATGTCGGGTATGACGGCAACGAAAAAGCTGCTCATCACGACATCGACCAGCGATACCAGGGTGAAGCGCCGGGAAATGGCGTTGAACACCAGCAGCGTGCCCGGGATGTTGAACAGCAGATACAGGATCGAATAATTCAGATTGATGTTCAGATATTTCTGCCCGACTCTCACCAGGATCAGGGAAATGCCGGAAAAACCGCCGGGAACCAGGTTTCCGGCGTTTACGAAAGTCCTGATGTTGACGGCTGCCAGCAGGGCTGCGCAGACCGACAGCAGAACATCTTTAATGAGTTTCCTGTTTATTTCCATTGCCCTTTTTCTTTTCCAGCATGCGGTCGCGGTCGTACTGGTAATACCTGATCTCCCGGCGGACGTTCTTATCAATGACCTTCAGGTTGATCAGGTAGATCACCATTGCCAGAGAGCACGCTAAAATGGCGATGATTGAGAAGAATGCCAGATAATCACTTGTGCTTTCCAACATGTTACACGCCTCCGTACAGGTTAGATTATATCATAAAAGTCTATTCCGACTCACTGAATTCGTGACTGATCAGAAAGTCCGCGCCTTTCTGCGTTTCCGTCGCGCTTAATCCCGGATAGCCCAGCTGTCCCAGAACCTCATAGACCATGATGGCCACGGTGTTGGACAGATTAAGGCTCCTGGCTTCCCTGACCATCGGCAGCCGGATGCAGTGATCCAGATCAGCCTTCAGGATATGCTTGGGAATGCCGGTGGATTCCCGGCCGAACATCAGATAGATGTCACCCTTTACCTCGGAGAAATCAAACTCTCTGGGATTATGCGAACCGTAGCGGGTCAGATAGAAGACCCGGTCGTCTTCCTTCAGCTCCTTCAGGAAGTCTTCGTAGTCGACATGCTGGCGGATGGCGGCCATGTCGATGTAGTCCATTGAGGCCCGTAAAAGATGCTTCTCATTGAAGACGAAGCCGTAAGGCTTGATCAGATGAAGCACGCTGCCGGTAGCCATGGCCGTGCGGATGATGTTGCCGGTATTCTGGGGTATCTCCGGCTGATAGAGAACGATGTGGATCATTCGCCTTCCCCATTCAGATAAGCCAGCAGCTTCCTGGTCGCCTGACCGCGGTGGGAGATGGCGTTCTTCTCTTCGGGAAGCAGCTCGGCGCTGGTTCTGTCCATGCCCTCGGGTATGAAGATCGGGTCATAGCCGAAACCGTTGGTCCCTCTTATTTCCCGGGAAATGGAACCTTCCATGACCCCCTCAAAGACATGCTCACCCTTCTCGTCGATCAGGGCGATGGCGCAGGTAAAGCGGGCGGAACGGTCTTCCGCCTTCTTCAGTCTTCTTAAAATCATCTTATTCTTGTAGGTATAGTCATGGCCGGCCAGATAGCGGGCGGAGTGAATGCCCGGCTGACCTTTCAGATGATCAATGGAAAGACCGGAATCATCAGCGATCGCCGTCATGCCGGTATGATGCCAGACACTTCCGGCCTTGATCAGGGCGTTTTCCGCAAAGGTCTTGCCGTTTTCCTCCGGATCCTGGTGCTCGATCTCGCTGAGATCATGAATGCGGTAACCCAGCGGTTCCAGCATCTCCCTGTACTCTCTTACCTTATTGGGGTTTGAAGTTGCGATCATGATGTCCTTCATACTCTTCCGCCTCTTTCCGTTTATCTAATTCTAGCATTTTATCGCTTCATTGTATCGTTCTTCCCGTTTATGCTAGAATAAAGAAAAACAGGAGTTACATAACATGGCATACATCAGCGCATTCATCATCGGTTATCTTCTGGGCTGCGTAAACCCGGCTTATGTTCTCGGCAGGCTGCATGGCTTTGACATCCGCACCAAGGGTTCCTTCTCAGCCGGCGCGTCCAATGCCAAGATCACCATGGGCTGGTGGGCTTTCTTCGTCGTGCTGGTCTATGACCTCTGCAAGGCCGCTCTGGCTGTCTTCATCGTCGGCAGGCTGTTCCCGGACGTCTACCCGGCCAAGGTGCTGGCCGGCTGCTGCGCCGTCCTCGGGCACTGCTATCCGTTCTATCTCAACTGGAAGGGCGGCAAGGGTTTTGCCAGCTACATCGGCCTGATGGCTTCCCTGGACATTATCTATACGGCCGGCTGCTCGGCTGTCTGCCTGCTGGTTTCCTTCATTGCCAACTGGATCGTAGCCGGAACGCTGGTCAACATTCTTTCCTTCCCCGTTTACATGGCCATCTTCAGGAAGGCTGACTGGCTGAGCGTCCTGTTCATTTCCCTGGCTTCGCTGCTGATTCTCTGGAAACACCGGGTCAACTTCGTCAAGCTGGCTCACCACAAGGAGATCGGCATCAACAACTGCTACGTCGGCACCAAGATAAAGGCGGAAATAGCACCGGGAGAAGAACCCAGGTAAACGGCATCCAATCATCATCAGAAAACAGATCCCTGTCCTTCGACAGGGATTTTCTTACCATTTGATCATTACGCCGGTGTAACTGTCCTTATCGTACATTAACCCCCGGTAGGCTTCCAGAAGCTGTCCGGCATCAGGTTGGATCTGATGACTGATGAACTTTTCTACCGGCAGCTGATCTTCATTGATCAGCTTTTCAATGTAGCTCAGATATCTCTTCATGCTGATGCGGCTGCCCGGCTGAGGATCAAAGCTGTAGCGGCGGTTCAGGGCGCCGATCACCTTCAGCATCTTGGAGTGAACAGCGTAGAATGACTGCGAAGCGTTGGTCTGATAGGCCTGTCTGGGTGAGCCCAGCAGAACGACCTGACCGTTGGTTCCGGCGATCTGAATGGCCTTCTCGATGCAGGCGGAAACCCCGGCGGCGTCAACGGCAATGTCCACGCCGTCTTTGATGTTCAGCTCAGCGAACCTCTCAAGCTGCTCTTCGGCAGGACAGCTGATGACTTCCCTGACCCCGGCTCTTTCGGCCAGCTGAGCCCGGCTGACACTTGGCTCAAAGCCGATCACCCGGCAGCCGGCCATCTGATAGTACAGCGATACCAGAATGCCAAGAGTGCCCAGGCCGAAGACGGCAACGGTATCACCCAGTTTCACGTCAGCCGGCAGGATGCCGTTGAGGGCGATCCAGCACATCACCATGTAGGGAGCCTTCTTCATGTCGGTAGCGGGGTCCAGACGGTACAGTATCGAACCGTCGCTGTGCCGCGGGTCGAAGTTATGCAGACTGCCATGAGGAGCCGTGAACAGCACGTGGTCTCCCGCACTGAATCCTTCGATGTTGCTATCGACGACAACGCCGGTGCTGCAGTAACCGGGATAGACCGGATAACTGGCACCTTCCTTCAGTCGGAAGACACGGGAAAGCTCCGTGCCGGCGCTGATCAGTGAGTATGCGGTCTGAATGCGGCATTCTCCCGGCTGTAGCTGACCAAGTTCGATTTCTTTAATTGCGACGTCTTCCTTATCGTTGATGACCACTCTTCTGCTTTTCATGATGTTACGCTCCTGTTTACTACATCATAACACCTCACGGGCGATGAAGACAGCCCGACAATCACAGCGGCGTTTGATAATCCGCGCGCTTTTGATATATAATTAAACAGGTCCGGAGGATTACCCAAGCGGTTGAAGGGGGCGGTTTCGAAAACCGTTAGAAGTGTAAAAGCTTGCGTGGGTTCGAATCCCACATCTTCCGCCATCAAAAAGAAAAGGCTGCGAAACGCAGCTTTTTTCTTATTATTCGCCGATGATGACGACCTTGCAGCGGCGGCTGCGCGGATGGGTACGGTCGAAGTCGACAAAGTAGATGTAGCCGGTCTGGCCCATGCCCAGCTTGCCATC
>JAGAFL010000120.1:0-13718 GCA_017612595.1 Erysipelotrichaceae bacterium
ATCCTCTTCCTGAAGACACCCTGCTGACCTTTGCCCTGGTAGGCAACCAGAACAGCGGCAAGACTACCCTCTTCAACCAGCTGACCGGTTCCCGCCAGCACGTCGGTAACTTCCCGGGGGTGACCGTCGACCGCAAGGACGGCGAAATCCTCGGAAAGAAGAACACCCTCATTACCGACCTTCCCGGCATTTACTCAATGTCTCCTTACTCCAGCGAGGAACTGATCTCCCGCGACTTCGTCCTTCAGGAAAAGCCGAAGGGAATCATCAACATCGTTGACGTGACCAACATCGAAAGAAACCTCTATCTGACCATGCAGCTGCTGGAGATGGACATCCCCGTGGTCGTGGCTTTGAACATGATGGACGAAATGACCGGCAACGGCGGTACCGTTGACGTCAACACCATGGAAGCCATGCTGGGCACGCCGGTCGTTCCGATCTCCGCCGTCAAGAACCAGGGTGTTCACGAACTGGTTGAGCATGCAATTCATATTGCCAAATATCAGGAAAAGCCAACCAGACAGGACTTCTGTGATGAAAGCGACCATGGCGGTGCCGTTCACCGCTGTCTGCATGCCATCATTCACCTGATTCAGGACCATGCCCAGACTGCCAGCATACCGGTTCGCTTTGCGGCCTGCAAGGCCGTTGAGGGCGACCAGCTGATCATCGACCAGCTGAACCTCGATGAAAACGAAAAGGAAACGCTTGAGCACATTACCCTGCAGATGGAAAGGGAGCGCGGTCTGGACCGCAGCGCTGCCATTGCCGACATGCGCTTCGCCTTCATTACCAAAGTCTGCAACGCCTGCGTCCGAAAGCCGCAGGAAAGCCGTGAGCATTCCCGCAGCCGTAAGATCGACACCCTGCTGACCGGCAGGTATACAGCCATCCCCATCTTCATCGCCGTTATGGGTCTGGTCTTCTATCTTACCTTCAACGTCATCGGCGCCGGACTGCAGGACCTTCTGGCCGGCTGGATCGAAGTTCTTACCGGCATCGTCGACGACGCACTGACTTCAGCCGGGGTCAGCGAAGTGCTGCACGGACTGATCATCGACGGCATCTTCGAGGGCGTGGGAAGCGTACTGAGCTTCTTGCCGATCATCATAACCATGTTCCTGTTCCTTTCACTTCTGGAGGACAGCGGCTATATCGCCCGGGTGGCCTTCGTCATGGACAAGCTGTTAAGAAAACTCGGCCTCTCCGGCCGCAGCATCGTCCCGCTGCTGATCGGTTTCGGCTGTACGGTTCCGGCCGTCATGTCGACCCGTACCCTGCCTTCTGAACGCGACCGCCGGATGACCATCCTGCTGACCCCGTTCATGAGCTGTACTGCCAAGCTGCCGATCTACGCCTTCTTCGTCAACGCCTTCTTCCCCAGTTACAAGGCTCTGATCATGACCGGCCTGTATGTCCTGGGCATTACGACCGGCATCATCATCGCCCTGGTTTTCAAGAAGACTCTGTTCAGGGGCGAAGCCGTTCCCTTTGTCATGGAACTGCCTAACTACCGCCTTCCGGCCATCCGCAATACCCTGCAGCTGCTGTGGGAAAAGTCCAAGGACTTCCTGCAGAGAGCCTTCTCGGTGATCCTGATCGCCACGATCGTCGTCTGGTTCCTGAAGAGCTTTGACTTCCACTTCAAGCTGATAGAGGATTCTCATGACAGCATCCTCGCCGTTGTCTCCGGTCTTTTCGCCCCGCTGTTTGCGCCGCTTGGCCTCAATGACTGGCGGGTCGTGACCTCGCTGGTCAGCGGCTTCATGGCCAAGGAAAGCGTCGTCTCCGTTCTGGAAGTGCTGTTCAGCGCTCAGGGCGGCGTTGCGGCAGTGCTGAGCCCGCTGGCTGCCGCCTCTCTGCTGGTGTTCAGTCTGCTCTATGCGCCCTGCGTTGCCGCCATCGCTGCGATCAGACGCGAACTGGGACCCAAATGGGCACTGTACGTAGTGCTCTGGCAATGTACCATCGCCTGGATCATGGCTCTGCTGGTACGCTTGATCGGCTCAGCGCTGGGCTTGGCTTAGGAGGCTGACATGAAAACAGCGGACATCATTACCGTTATCATCATCGCCGCAATCGCAGCTCTGGCCATAAGACGCCTTTATCTGAACCGGAAGAACGGGTGCTGCTGCGGCTGTGCCGGCTGCAGCCGGGCCTGCGCATTGGCGCCGAAAAGCAAGTGCTGCAGCAGAACGAAGTGAAATAAGTGAAAAAACACCGGAGTGATCCGGTGTTTTAATTTGAATGACCGTACTGTTTCAGCCGAACAGTTTGCGGAAGTTTTCCTCAAAGGGCGGATAGACGATGCCCTTTTCCGTTATGAAGCCGGTTACCAGAGAGTGGTCGGTGACGTCGAAGGACGGGTTGTAGCACTTGCAGCCCTCGGGAGCCATCGGTTCCTTATACCACTTCCTGGCGATCTCCTCGGGATCGCGGAGTTCGATCTTTATGTGATCGCCATCGGGGCAGTTCAGGTCAATGGTGCTGCTTGGTCCCAGGGAATAGACCGGTATGCCGTAGTGCCTGGCCAGAATGGCCACGCCGCTGGTGCCGATCTTGTTGGCGAAGTCGCCGTTGGCCGCAATGCGGTCACAGCCCACCAAACAGATGTTCACCCAGCCGTTCTTCATGACCAGAGAGGCCATGTTGTCGCAGATCAGGGTCACATCCACGCCGCCGTTCATCAGTTCGAAGGTCGTCAGCCTGGCTCCCTGCAGCAATGGCCTGGTCTCATCAGCATAGACATGGAAGTTCATGCCTCTCTGAGCGCCCAGCAGCAGCGGGCCGATGGCCGTTCCCCGGCTGGTCGCCAGCGGGCCGGTATTGCAGTGGGTGAGCACCCCGTCGCCGTCATGCAGCAGAGTCAGACCGTACTCGCAGATCTTCAGGCACATTTCCTTGTCTTCCTCGTGGATCTTCTCGGCTTCTTTCCCCAGCAGTTCCACGATCCTGTCGTTGCCGAGATCCCGGTTATCCTCAACGACCTTCAGCACTCTTTCCAGCGCCCAGTTGAGGTTGACCGCCGTCGGCCGGGAGGAATTGAGATATTCCTTCTGGCGGATGAACTCCGCCAGGAATTCCTCATAGGGCCTGTCCGCGTACTGCTGAGCCAGGACATACATGCTGTAGCCGGCGAAGATGCCGATGGCCGGCGCCCCGCGGATCTGCAGCTTCTTAATGGCCTGATAGCAGTCCTCCAGTCTGTCGAGATAAAGATGCTCCAGCCGGTTGGGGAGCTGCGTCTGGTCGATTATGATCACCTGACGTCTGTCGTCAGATAGTTGGACGTTTTCCAACTGAGTCATTTTCTACTTGTTTTCCTTGGCCATCAGGATCCTGATAGCTTCAACGGCAACTCTGATGGCCAGATCGGTATCATGTACCTGGGTATTCTCCAGTCCGGCCTTTTCTCTTTCCTGATTGGCAACAACCAGGAAGCAGCTGCCGACGCGCACGCGCTTGTAGGCGGCGACGATGAACAGGGCCGCCGATTCCATTTCACTGGCTACGGCGCCCAGCTGCAGCCAGGCATCCCATTTCCTTAACAGTTCCTGACCGTTGGGCAGGGTCTCCGGACGGTGCTGACCATAGAAGGCATCCTTGCACTGGACAACGCCTTCATGGTGAGTGACCTTGAGGTTCTCACAGGCCTGAACCAGGGCGTTTACGCAGTCGAGGTTCGGCACTGCCGGGAATTCGATCGGGGCGTACTCCTTTGTCGTACCTTCAGCCCGGATGGCTCCGGTAGCGACTACGACGTCACCGCCGCGGACATCCAGCTGCATGCCGCCGCAGGTACCGATCCTGATGAAGGTGTGGGCTCCGCACTTGACCAGTTCTTCCATGGCAATGGAAGCGCTCGGTCCGCCGATGCCGGTGGAAGTAACGGAAACCTTCTTTCCATCCAGATAGCCGGTGTAGGTGACAAACTCGCGGCTGTCGCCTACCAGCTTGGCATCGTCAAAGTAAGCGGCGATCTTGGCGCATCTCTTGGGATCGCCGGGAAGAATGACATATTCGCCGACGTCTTCCTTACCAACGCCAATATGGTATTCCTTGCCGGAACCTTCTGTATAATCAACCATTGTAATACCTCCGTTTATTAACTGAATGATACCTAAATTATAGCACTGAAGCCGATAAAAAACAGGGGGCTATCTGCCCTGCATTCCGTTGGCTGCGCAAAGGATTCTTTTGTCAGTTCATCTGTTATATAATGATGAAAAGGAGTGATCGTCATGCGTCTGCAGGAATCGGGAGAAATGTATCTTGAGACCATCCTGATACTGTCCCAGAAAAGGGAACACGTCAGAGCCATTGATGTCTGCGAGGAAATGAACTATTCCAAGCCTTCGGTTTCCCGCGGCCTGAAGATCCTGCGGGAAAACAGCTATGTGGCGATCGACCGTAACGGCTACATCACCCTGACCAGAACCGGACGGGAAGTAGCGGAAAAGATCTATGAACGGCACCGGGTACTCACCGAAGTGCTGATAAGACTGGGTGTCGACCCCCAGGTCGCCGCCGAAGACGCCTGCCGGATGGAACACGTCATATCCGACGCCAGCTTTGAGTCAATCAAGAATCATCTGAAATGAAAGAAAACAGGAGATGCTCAATACTGAGATCTCCTGTTTTTCTTTTCCTTACGCATCACTGTTTTTCAGTCAGCTGATAGAAATCACACAGATATTCATGACCATCCCATTCCCTGACCAGCGTTTCGCTGTGGATGTAGACAAAGCCGCAGCTCAGAGCCAGCGCTTTGGAGGCTTCATTTTCACGGAAGCAGCCATAGCGGAAGAGATGCCCATTGAGCCGGTTGAACACCAGGTCGACGAGAGCTTCCAGTACCTGGCGGCCATAGCCTTTCTGCTGAAATCTTCTGGCAATGCAGATGCCGGATTCCTCATATTCGCCTTCGCCGATCTCTCTGAGGCCGGCAAAGCCGATGGGTTCGCCACTGCTTCTTAGGCAGACAAACCAGGCCAGGTTTTCCGCCTGATACCTTTTGGTGCGCTCCAGCCTTTCGGCAGCCTGGCGGCGGGTACGGGTCGGTTTCCACAGCATCGTTTCTGCCAGAGCCCGGTCGCGCCAGACATTATGCCAGATGGCTTCCAGATCTTCGTCCCTGGCCTTTCTCAGGACCAGGCTTTCGGTAACGAGTTCTTCCGGCATTTCTATCCGCCCAGATAAGCCTTCCGGACCATGTCATTGTGAAGCAGTTCGTCTGCATCGGCGGAAAGGACGATCTTTCCGGTTTCCAGAACATAGCCCCGGTCGGCAACCGACAGAGCCATGCGGGCATTCTGCTCAACCAGCAGAATGGTGGTACCCTGCTGATGAAGGCCCTTGATGATCGAGAAGATCTCATCGACCAGGATCGGGGAAAGGCCCATTGAGGGTTCATCCAGCATCAGCAGCCTGGGCTTGCTCATCAGCGCCCGGCCCATCGCCAGCATCTGCTGCTCGCCTCCGGACAGCGTCCCGGCGATCTGGCTTTCTCTTTCCTTCAGACGGGGGAAGTGACTGTAGACTTCTTCCATTAGTCCGTCCAGTTCCTCACGGGCGATGCAGTAACCGCCCATTTCCAGGTTTTCCTTAACAGTCATCCGGGTGAAGACATGACGTCCTTCCGGCACGTGGGCCAGACCGAGAGTTACGATCTGATGAGCGGGAACCTTCATCAGGTTCTGGCCCATGAAATCGATCGATCCGCTCTTGCTGGAAAGCAGGCCGGAGATGGTATTCAGGATGGTGGTCTTGCCGGCGCCGTTGGCGCCGATAAGGCAGATGATCTCGCCTTCTGAGACATCAAAGCTGATGTTCTTGATGGCGTGGATGGAACCGTAGTATACGTTAATGTTTCTTACTTCCAGCATTGACATCTTCTACACCTCCCTGTTGGTGCCCAGATAGGCTTCAATGACAGCCGGGTTATTGCGGATCTGCTCCGGCGTGCCCTTGGCAATGATGCGGCCGTAGTTCAGCACGGCGATGCCTTCGCAGATGCCCATGACCAGCTTCATGTCATGCTCGATCAGCATGACCGCGATCTTGAAATCATCCCTGATCTTGCGGATGTTGTTCATCAGTTCCTCGGTCTCAACCGGGTTCATGCCGGCGGCCGGTTCGTCCAGAAGCAGCAGCTTGGGCTTGGTGGCCAGCGCTCTGACGATCTCCAGACGCCTCTGGGCGCCATAGGGCAGATTGCCGGCGGCCGTATCGGCCAGATCCTGCATGTCAAAGATGCGCAGCAGCTCCAGCGCCTTCTGATGAGCTTCATCTTCCTGACGGTAATAACGCGGTAAGCGCAGAATGCCGCCCAAAGTGCTGTAGCTGAAGTCCTTTCCCATGGCGACCTTGACGTTGTCTTCGACGGAAAGGTTGCTGAAGAGGCGGATGTTCTGGAAGGTCCGGGCAATGCCGGCCTTATTGGCATCCACGGTCGTCATCTTGGAAGTGTCCTGCCCATCCAGCAGGATCGTTCCTCTGGTGGGCTGATAGACCTTGGTCAGCAGGTTGAAGACCGTCGTCTTGCCGGCGCCGTTAGGGCCGATCAGACCGGCGATCTCGGTCTTGCCGACGATCAGGTTGAAGTCATCAACGGCGGTAAGCCCGCCGAAGTCAATGCCCAGATGCAGGGCTTCCAGAACGGGACGGTATCCTATGTCTCTTTCCGGAATGATCGCTCCGCTGGGGTAGTCAACCATCTTAGTCATTTGCGGCACCTCCCTTCAGCTGTTTTCTTCTTCGCTTCAGTTTCCGGGAGAACCGGGCCAGCTGATAGCGGAACCAGTCGTTGTTGGTGATCAGCATGATGCCGATCAGCACGACGGCATAGATGATCATCCGGTAGTCCTGCAGGAAACGCAGCTGCTCCGGCAGGATGTAGAGGAGCGCAGTCGCGATGATGGTGCCGGTAATGTTGCCCAGTCCGCCGAGAACGACATAGACCAGGATCATGATCGACAGGTTGTAATCGAACTTGGCCGGCGTGAGCGTCGAATAGTTCAGGCCATAAAGCGCTCCGGCGGCTCCGGCCAGAGCGGCGGAGATGACGAAGGCTTCCAGCTTGACGCGCATGACGTTGATGCCGACTGATTCAGCGGCGATCCGGTTATCACGGCAGGCCATGATGGCCCGGCCCTTACGGCTGTTGATCAGGTTATAGACGACTAACAGCGTGATCAGAATCAGCACGAAGCCGGCCGTAAAGGTCGAAATGCGCTTTATTCCGTTGGCGCCGATTGGGCCCTTGAGAATGGTAACGGCGCCTTCACCCAGGGATACGTTGTTGTTGACAAAGCTGAACTGGATACCCTGGTTGTCATAACCCAGATAAAGGCTGTTGATGATGGTCTTGATGATCTGGTTGAATGCCAGAGTGACGATGGCCAGATAGTCACCTTCCAGCTTCAGAACCGGAATGCCGATGAGCGCGCCGAACAGGCTGCTGACCAGGGCGGCTCCCAGCATGGCGATGACCAGACGCAGGGCTGTGTTGGGAACATACGGCAGCAGCAGGCCGGATATGATGACGGCGCTGAAGGCGCCGACGCCCATGAAACCGGCATGGCCGAGAGAAAGCTCTCCTGAGAAGCCGACGGTCAGGTTCAGGGCAATCGCAATTACGATGTAGGAAGTCAGCGGTACCAGCAGGCTGCTGAAATGGCTGGTAAGAGCGCCGGCATTAAGCAGCGTCTGCAGCACGATGTAGCCCACGATGACCAGCAGATAGGAAACCGTCCGGTTAAGCTTGCCGGCGGCGAAGAACTTCCTTGAGATCATTTTCTTCAATTCACTCATCCTGCTCACCTACACTTTCTCGTTGTACTTCCGGCCTAAGAGTCCGTTAGGCTTGACCAGAAGAATGATGATCAGGATGCCGAAGACAAAGGCATCGGAAAGCTGGGTTGTCAGATAGCCCTTGACCAGCGTCTCAATGACGCCCAGCAGCAGTCCGCCCAAAAAGGCACCTGGCATGGAGCCGATGCCGCCGAAGACGGCAGCCGTAAAGGCCTTGATGCCCGGCATTGAACCCAGGGTCGGCGAGATCGACTGGTAGGCGGAGGCATAAAGCGCTGCCGCTACCGCGGCCAGTCCGGATCCGATGGCGAAGGTGACGGAGATCGTCGTATCGACATTGATTCCCATCAGTCTGGCCGTATCCTTGTCTTCCGCACAGGCCCGCATCGCCTTGCCGATCCGGGAACGGGTAACGAAGACGGTCAGACCGATCATGATCAGCAGCGTGACCACGATCGTGAAAACCGACAGCCAGGTTATGGTCAGCCGGCCGTCAAACAGCTTGATGGTGCTGGCCGGGATGATGGCGGTAAACATCTTGGGTGATGAGGACCACAGCAGCTGAGCGCCGTTCTGCAGGAAATAGCTGACGCCGATGGCAGTGATCAGTACGGAAAGGGAGGAGACCTTCCGCAGCGGCTTGTAGGCCAGCCGCTCAACCACTACGCCTAAAAGCGTACATACCAGAACGGACACCATCACGGCCACAAAGGCCGGCAGATTGTATTTGCCCATGGCAAAGTAGGCGATGTAGGCACCTATCATGATGATGTCCCCGTGGGCAAAGTTCAGCATCTTGGCGATGCCGTAGACCATGGTGTAGCCCAGAGCGATGATCGCATACACGCTCCCCAGGCTGAGTCCCGTGATCAGAAACTGCAGAAATGTCATTTTTCTCCTCCTCCTTACGCGGAAAACAGAGGCTGCCCGATATCAGCAGCCTCTGTGGCTATAATCAGTTTTCCAAATGCTATTCAGCGCTTACGTATGTGCCGTTCTTGATGACAACAGCCTTCGGTGACTTGCTTACCTCACCGGTAGCCTTCCAGGTTACTCCAGCACCGGTCAGACCGTCAAAGGACATGGAGGTAAACTGCTTGACCAGTGCATCGCAGACTGCGGATGCACTCATGTCGGGTGTGCAGCCGGCCTTGGTCAGGCCCTGATAGAGAGCATATACGGCGTCATAGGCATCAGCCGCGAACTGAGTCGGAGTTCTGCCGTAGGCTTTCTGGAAACCGCTGACGAATTTCACGGTCAGATCATCGGTTGCGTCAGGTGCGAACGGTGTCAGCAGATAAACGCCTTCAGCCAGCTTGGTATCAAAGCCTTCAACGGCCAGAATGCCGTCCATGCCGTCAACGCCGAAGAATACCGGCTTGTAGCCCATGGTATCAGCCTGAGTCAGGATCATTGAAGCTTCAGTGTAGTAGATCGGCAGGAAGACGACGTCCGCGCCGGCGGCCTGCGCATTCTGCAGATAGGTGCCGAACTCGTTGGTGCCGTTCTGGAAGGAACCGACATAGACAACGTTAAGGCCCTTGGCCTTTGCTTCTTCAGCAAACTTTTCGTAGATGCCAACGGAATAGTCAATGTCATCCTGGTAGACGATGGCGATCTTGGTCCCTAAGGCATTGGCAGCCATGTAGTCAGCTGAGGCAATGCCCTGGTTGGGGTCAGTAAAGCACATCTGGAAGACGTTGCCGTAGTAATTGTTGTCGATCTGAACGACGGTCGTTGATGAGCCGGACGGAGTGATGGCGAAGGTATTGTCCTCGTCATACAGCGGAGCGACAGCCGCACAGGGCTTGGAAGTGACGCACATCAGCGACAGCTGCATGCCCCAGTCCTTCAGTGAGCCGTAGCAGGAAATGGCCTGCTCGGGATCATGAGCATCGTCCAGGAAATTGAGTTCAAACTTAACCGACGTATCAAGCGCGTTGATCTCCTCAACGGCCAGTTTCGCGGCATCATAGACATCCTGTCCGTAAATGGCTGCCGGGCCGGTCAGCGGGCCGGAACCGCCAAGCTTGAAGGCCGTAGCCTTCGGTGTGTCGTTGCCGCCGCCTGAGCAGCCGGTCATCATGACGGCCATCAGCAGGGCGAGCATCATGGTTATCATTTTCTTCATGTTATTTCCCCCTTAGTATGAATGTAATATATGTATTTTATTATTTCCGGAAATGATTTTCAATATATTTTCATATTTCGTGTTGATGTTTTTCATAAATGAAAGTAAAATTTTCATTCGGAGATGCCGGCAAATGCCTTTGCATCGGCTTTCCGCTGAACCCCATCAGCCGTTTCTGTGCTAAAATATACTGTAAGGAGGTAGTTTAATGAAAACCAAACAGGAGTTTCTCGTTAACGTCGGCTACTACGGATGCATCGGTCTGATCATCTATCTTTCCTTCTCCTACCTCATGCCGATAATGCTTCCGTTTGTCTTCGGCTTCCTGTTCGCCACTCTGGCCAACCGCATTACCAAGGGACCGAAGACCTGGATGCTCATCATACTCTACATCATTCTGGCCGTTGTCCTGGTCATCTTCTTCAGCGGCCTGTTCGGCATACTGGTCAACTGGATCTACACCCTGCCTTCCCTCTACACCAACAGCATCGAGCCGCTGCTCAACCAGCTCTACGATCAGCTGATGGACATGAGCGACAACATTCCCTACATCTCTGATCTTCTGGAAACCGGCTTCAGCGTCCTGAAGAGCTCTCTGGGTTCACTGGTATCCACGGTCCTGTCTCTGGTGACTGCCGGAGTAACCAAGGTTCCTAACCTGCTGTTCAGCGTCATGATCTTCATCATTTCGTCTTTCTACTTCATCATCGACTATGAAACCGTTGACCGCTTCGTTGCCTCTCTGGGTTACCTGAAGGAGTGGGCCAACCGGAAGATCTTCCTGCTTGCCCGCTGCTACGGCATCATCATTCTGCTGACCTGTGTTGAACTGACCATCGGCTTTTTGATCCTGGGTATTGATTCCCCGTTCACCCTTGCCATGATCGTCTCCCTGGTCGACATACTGCCGATCCTGGGAACCGGCACGGTTCTGATTCCCTGGGGCGTGGTCTATCTGATCCTGGGCAATCTCAAGGGCGTGGGCATTCTGGTTCTCTATCTGGTTATCACCGTCGTGCGTCAGTTCGTTGAGCCGCGGCTGGTCGGCGCCAATCTGGGCGTATCCCCGCTGCTGTCGCTGATCCTGATGGTACTGGGTCTGAAGGTCTTCGGCCTGACAGGAATGATCGGCCTGCCTCTGGTTGCCAGCTACTTCATCTTCGCTGACGAAAAGAACAAGGAAAAGCAGCCGCCTGCCAAGGACGCAGCGCCGGAGAAAACCCGAAAACAGCTGCAAGATAAAAGAACTGCCTAGACAGTTCTATTATTTATGATCTCGGTTTCGCTGATCAGCTGTTCAGCGATGTCACACATTTCCACCAGACCGGGTTCGCATTTTCTGTCCGGTATGTGGATCAGCGGCTTCAGTGACCCGCAGTTGGTGCACCCGTACTTTTCCCTGACGCGGCTGAACAGTTGGATCGTCAGCAGCTTCAGTTCCCTGGAGCTGTGCCCGTGACCTTCGCGGGAATACAGCAGACCCAAAACCGCCGCGATGCTGGCGAGTCCGCCGCACATCTGGTTCTGCCAGCAGCCGCCGCTGAAGGCAGAGGCAGCATAGAACATCTCCTGAGGCAGATCCAGGTCATAGTAATCGTTCATCGCGTGCAGCATGGCCTCAGCGCAGCTGAAGTCATGACCGTTACCGGGATAATAATATCTGATAAGCTCGTCTCTAAGCATTTCCTTACTTCCTTTCTTCAGCAGACAATAATCCTCCTGTGCTCGGCAGGAGGATTCTGTTTTACTTGCTGATGATCACCTTGTCGTCATCGACAGTGACGGTGGAGTTGAAGAACTCGCTCATCAGGGAGATCATGTAGTCCACGTCCCGGGCGCCGGCGGTCTCGTAGCAGGAATGCATGGCCAGCTGCGGCAGGCCGATGTCGGCTGCCATGACCGGCAGACAGATGCTGCCGATGGCCGTCTGCGTTCCGCCTCCCTTGGCGCCGGACTTGTTGGCAAACAGCTGATAAGGCACACCGGCCCGGTCAGCCAGCTGCTTGACGACGCCCCAGGTGGTGCTGTCGTTTATGTATCTCATGGCCGATGAGGTCTTGATGATCACGCCGTGATTGAGGTAAGCCGCATTGGCGCCGTCATATAATTCCGGATGGTTCGGATGAACGGCATGGCCGTTGTCCGCGCTTAACAGGAAGGAGTTGGCCAGCACGGCCTTCACGTCATTGCGGGAATAGTAGAAGCAGGCGAATATCCGCTCAATGGTATCAGCCAGGAAGCTGGAGGCCATGCCCTGCTTGGTGAGGGAGCCGACTTCCTCGTTATCGAAGATGCTGATGATGTTGATGGAATTGTTGCTGTAGGAATTGAGGAAGGCCTGGGCAGAGGTAAAGACGCTCTCCAGGTTATCGATCCGCTGACCGGAGACAAACTGGCTGCGGTTTCCCCAGACCTTTGCCGGTTCCTGATTGTAAAGATAAAGCTCGTGACCCATGATGTTGTCGCGGTCGCAGCTCAGCTTGGCGCAGATCATGTCTTCCAGATACTTTTCGTTGTCCTTGTCGTCGACCATCGGCACCATGTCGATCTGCTCGTTCCACTTGTAGCCGTCATTGACTTCCCGGTTCTGATGAATGGCAACGTTGGGAATGATGACGCTTTCGTCTTCAAAGTCGACCAGCCGGTTGACCAGCACGCCGTTTTCCTTGACGGTGACCCGGCCGGCAATGCCCAGCGGACGATCCAGCCAGGTTGACAGGATGGCGCCGCCGTAGACTTCCACGCCCAGCTTGCCGTAATGAGCGTCCTTGACGGCCGCTACCGGCTTGATGCGCAGGGACGGGGAGTCAGAGTGGGAAGCCACGATGTTGACTGACTTGACGCTGATCATCTCCGGAATCTTGAAGGCGATCAGACTGCTCTGATTCCTGACCACGTAGTAGAAACGGTTGTTTTCCAGATTCCAGGTGGCGTTCTCTCTCAACTTGATGAATCCGGCTTCGTTCAGCTGCTTTTCCACTTCGGCAACCGCGTGGAAAGGTGAGTGTGAACTGTTCAGAAACTCGACAAAATTACTCGCATTACTCATTTGGTTTATTCTCCCTCTTCTTGCAGATCAACAGACCGTCGCCTATCTGCAGATAAGTGCTCTCATAGGCCGGGTCTGACAGCATTCCTTCACGGAAATCCCTGAGTTTTTGTACCAGCGGCCGTAACCGCCTCTTGATCTTCCTCCCCGGATCATCGAGGATCCCGTAGAGGTAGACGTCATCTACGATTATTATACCATCATCGGTAAGATTGTCTTGATAGATTTTCAGCAGTTCCGCATTATGGGCCTTAGGGCCGTCGAGAAACAGACAGCGGAACTTCCCTTCCAGATGATACTGCCGGGCATCCGTCAGAATCGGCGTGATGCGCTCTTTCAGGCCGGCCTCGGCAATGTTTTCGACCGCCTGCCGGTAGCGCTGCTCGTCGTTTTCCAGAGTGACGATATGAAGATCCTCGCTGCAGCTGGCAAAGACGATGGCGCTGTAGCCGACCGCCGTGCCGATCTCCAGAAGCGAATCCACCCGGCTGCGCTTCAGAAAGTCCGCGACATAGTCAATGCCTTCGTCGTCCATGATGGGCACGCCGTCTTCTCTGGCTTTCTGTCTTATCTGTGCAATCAGCTCTTCATTCATGTGTTTTCCTCAGGTAAGAACAATTATAGCACAATCACCTGCCCGTACAAATTGCCGGTAACCGCGCATCAGCCGGAATTGTAAGGGCCTACACGGGCAAAACCGGCGAAATATTGTCATCAACTGTG
>JAGAFL010000010.1:0-6423 GCA_017612595.1 Erysipelotrichaceae bacterium
TACAAAGACTCTGACAGGAAACTATGGACCAATATACATAGAGGTCTATAACAAAAAAGTCAGCGGAGTTACCAAGAAGGTATTTTGCGGTTATTCAACATCCGACAGAATGAATGAAAGTGACTTCGGCATGCAGTTCTACCTGATTGCTCATGAAGAGGAGACTCCCGAACAGCCAGGAGAACAGACCTATGGCTTTACCAATACGCTGGAAACCGGTGACAAGGTCATCATCCTTAACCGCGAATACAACAAGGCACTCAGTTCCGCTATCGTAAGCAATTTCTATCTCACCGGCACCGATCTTACTCCTGTTGAGGGCGTTAGAACCACCGACAAGACCGATGTTGTCTGGGAAGTCACCAAGAATGCTGACGGAACCTATCTGTTCACCCAGGATACAAAGGTGCTGGGCGGCATACAGGCAACTGACAATAATAACAATATCGTTCATGACTTTGTCTTTACTGATGCCCAGGCTACCAAGTGGACCGTGGATAAGACCGTCAATGGTACTCAACTCTATCTTGGTGAGCTGCCCAGCAACAAGAACGGACATGTCTACCTGGAATGGGATGCCCGCACCAGTAAGCTGCATTATGCTTTATTCGACTTTGACAATCCGGGCGCTGATACCAGATTCATTTACGCTTTCTATAAGCAAGGCGCGGAAGCTGAACCTGAGGTCCCGGCCGATCCCGGCGATCTGGTTACCGATCTCTCACAGCTTACCGATGGCGCTAAAGTCGCGATTTATTCACCGAAGTACTCCACTGCCATCAGTACCAAGCCCAACGGTGACTGGTATCTGAGAGCCAATAACTGCACGGTTGTTAGCGGTAAGGTCGTTAACTTCACCTCCGACTTTGTCTGGACGGTAAAGGTCAATGAGGATGGCAGCTACAGCTTCATCAGCAATGACAATCCGGACCATAGTCTGACTGTCTGGCCGAGCGGTAATTATGCTGAAGTAACCGTTGAATATGACAAGCATACGGAAGACGGTGACAATACCTGGAAACTTGATCCAGCCAAGACGGCCAACTGCTGGTATTTCTCCAACATGACAGTTGCTCATCAAACAAAAGGAAAAGCCTATCTTGAAGCTATTTACAAGAACTATGCGAATCTCTTTTCCGGTTGGTTTACCGAAGGCCCGGGAGAGGAGGGTGATTATGCCCTGCAGTTCTATCTGGTTGATCCCAATGATGCCGTACCGCCATATGACGATGGCACGCATGACGGTATTCTGACCAAGGGCGAGCAGTACATCATCTACAACCCCCATGCTGGTAAGTCGTTGGGATTATACAAGGCAGCCAACTATGCGATGGATGCCATCGATACGGAGATCAGAAACAACCTGGCCTATCCGGGCAACGGCGCCTACGTGGTCACCGTTGACGATACTCTTGGCCGCTACTACACCTTCACGGTCAACGGCAGATATCTGGTGACCAACACCAAAGAAGAGCTGCTGTTCATCGACAAGCCTGAAGACGGTACGGTTCCGGAGGAAGCCAAGTGGTATCTTGTCCACGAAAACAAGGACGGCTTTGAAGGCTACTTCATCTTCAACAAGGAATGCCGCTACAACGGCTATCCGGTCTGCATCGAATACTTCTCAAGTGTCTTCTCAGGCTGGACATATAACAAGAACAACAAGCTTGGAATCTATCTGTTCAAGTTCTACAAGCTGGGGACTGACGTTGAAGTCCGTGAGGACATCGTTCAGGCTCCTGCCGTGATCTTCGACTGCTGGGATTCCCGCTGCATTGAGCAGAACTTCCCGGTCACCATCGCTCTGGATGACCTGGCTGAGGACATCGCGGAAATCAGGATCAAGTACCTCACCGGCGTCAACGGCGATGTCCTAAAGGAAGTAACGGCTTCGGATTACGAAGTCTCATCCGATAAGAAGACCTATTCGTTCACCATTGCGGCCGAGGACATTGACGGCGAGCAGGCACCTGAATCATTCAAGATCATCGTCGAAGTAAAGAACAGCTATGACATTGAATACTCCGGCGAAAAGACTGTCGTGATCGAAGACAAGCCGTTCTTCGAGGACATGACTCCGGCTCCCAACGCCCAGACACGGGACGACAAGAGACCGGTCATCTCCGTCAAAGTCGGAAATGTCGGCGACAATCCGAAATTTGAGATGACGCTGAATGAAGTACCGGTTGAGGCCGTGTTCAATAACGGCATACTTTCATACCAGGCTTCTGAAGATATGGAAGACGGTCTGACAACCGTCTATGTCAAGTGCACCCGCGCTGATGAAGTCAGCTCCGACAAGAGCTGGAACTTCACGGTCGGTGTTTCCGACTTCCAGCTGTACTTCGGCCAGCTGCACTCCCATACGACCTATTCAGACGGCTCCGGCGATCTGACGGATGCTCTGGAATACATCGCCTCGCTGCCGGCCAGCGCCAATGTCCAGTTCGTGGCCTTCACCGACCACTCCAACTACTTCGACAGCGAAAGCGCCTATAACCCGGCGGCAGCCATGAACGATGCCTCGCTGATGCAGGAAGCCTCCCGTGATCTGTGGAACGAATACCGGGACAAGATCGCGGCCTTCAACAACAAGCATACTGATCTGCTGGCCATTGCCGGCTACGAAATGACCTGGTCAGGCGGACCGGGACACATCAACTCCTACAATACCAACGGTCTGGTTTCCCGCAACAACCCGCAGCTCGACAACAAGAGCGGCGACGCCGGCATGAAGCTCTACTATGAGACGATCAAGGAAGGCGAGAATACCCTGCACCAGTTCAACCACCCGGGCAATACCTTCGGCAACTTCTCCGACTTCGCGTACTGGGATGAAAAGATCGACTCCTACATGTTCCTGGTTGAAGTCGGCAACGGCGAAGGCCAGATCGGCTCCGGCGGCTACTACCCGAGCTATGAGCAGTACATACTGGCACTGGATAACGGCTGGCACCTGGCTCCTACCAACAACCAGGATAACCACAAGGGCCGCTGGGGCAATGCCAACGATGCCCGTGACGTCGTTCTGACCAACGACTTCTCCGTCGAGGGAATCTATGACGCCATCCGCAATCTGCGCGTCTACGCTACCGAAGACAAGAACCTGCAGATCGGCTACACCGTCAATGAACAGCCGATGGGCACGATCTTTGATGACAACAACAAGGTCGGTGAGAAGATGAACGTCCTCGTCACCCTGTTTGACCCGGATGCCAAGGACAGCATCACCAAGGTCGAACTTGTGCGTGACGGCGGCGTCACCGCTTACACCTGGACCGACGAAGAGGAGATCGCCGGCGGCATTCTGACCGTTGAGCTTGCTCCTGAATACTGTTACTACTTCGTCAGAGTTACACAGGCGGACGGCGATCTGGCCGTTACCGCTCCCATCTGGACCAGAAGCGCCTACAAGGTCGGCATCCAGAGTCTGAGCACCGATGCCGAAGACGACAAGGTCTACACTAATGAGGAATTCGCTCTGACCGCCACGCTTTACAACAATGAAGACCAGAACGCCAAGGTAACTTCCGTCACCTTCACTATCGACGGCAACGTCGTGCTGGGCAGCGTTACCGATGAAAAGGTACTGCCGGCCGGCGGCACGGTCAGCATCTCCCTGGACAGCGTCAAGCTGACTGATGCCAAACTGGTGAAGATCACCGCCACGGCCATTGTCGAGATCGACGGCAAGCAGTACACCTACACCAAGGATCTGAGCCTGGAAGTAACTGACAAAGAGAACGAAAACAAGATCACCCCGATCTCTGAGGTTCGGGCCGCTTCCGATCCGGAGGATACCGGCTACATCTTCAACATCGAAGGCGTCGTCTCATCGAACGCTTCCGGTTACGACAAGGCCACGGCCTTCTTCGACTGCATCTATGTCCAGGACGCCACCGGCGGCATCTGCTGCTTCCCGGTATCCGGACAGTTCAAGGTCGGAGACAAGGTCCGCATCCACGGCTACACTGACTTCTATCAGGGCGAACCGGAACTGCAGGTCCTCAACATTGAGATCATTGAGAAACTTGAAACGCCTTATGAACTCGAAACCACCGAGATCACTTCCGAGCAGCTGAATGACCGCTCAGCCGAAGGCATGCTGATCACCCTCAAGGGTACGGTGGAAAGCTATGAGCTTGTCAACGGACTGGTCCAGACCATCATGGTCAGGGACGCCGAAGGCAACCTCGGACGGGTATTCATCGACGGCTACATTACCAAGGAAAACGAAGTTGAGAATCTGGAAGTCGGAGGATCGATCGAGGTCACCGGTCTGGCCAGCTACGATGATAGCTTCGCCGGACCGTTCCCGCGGATCCGTGTCAGAGACCGCGCCGATGTCGTGTGCGACCATCTCTGGGGCGATGTTGACTACATCTGGTCAAACGACAATACCACCTGTACCGCCATCAGAGTCTGCCAGGCCAACGGCGAGCATCAGGAGACGGAAACCGTCAGCTGCCAGGTAACGGTCATTGAGCCGACAGCAACCGAGGACGGCAGGATCATCTACACCGCTACCTTCCAGAATCCGGCTTTCGAAAAGCAGGAAAAGGAAGTCAAGGGCGATCCGGCTACCGGTCAGGTAGGCGCGGAGTACACCGTTGACACCGGCGCTGACAGCACCTGGATCAAGGGCTCGGAAGAGAACCTGCTGATCGTCGTACACAGAAGTGAAGATGACGCCAGCACCTTCGGCCACTTCGTCAGGATCGAGGTTGACGGAAATATCGTCGCTCCGGACAGCTACGAGGCCGAACCGGGAAGCCTGAAAGCTACCGTTAAGGCTGAATATCTGGAGACCCTGGAAGAAGGCGGGCATGAAGTAAAGGTCGTCTTCGATGACGGCAAGGCGGAGACCACGCTGACGATTGCCACAGAGGCTTCCGGCGGCACCACGCCTGTTACCCCGGATACCGGCGATTACAGCCATCTGGGCCTGTACATCATGGTCATGGCCGTATCACTGATGATGGAACTGGCACTCTACTGCAGCCTCAAGCGCCGGCAGGACAGAGCAGTCAGCTGATCATCATTAAGATCTAAAGGAAAAGAGCCAGTTCAGACGAACTGGCTTTTGTCTTGGAAAAAGGAATGACCGAATAGAAAAGACGGAATCAGAGGGAAAAGTGAGGGTGAATGTACCGGGGAAATGTGCCATAATAACAATAAGCACATCCGCCGGAAAGGAGAAGAGAGATGGAAAGAGTCCTTCTTAATAACGAACTGGAACTTACCTGTCCTGAGGGCTTCCGCGTCCTCAGCGAGGAAGAGATGAACAAATTCAGCTTTCCCAATGAGAAGCCGGGCTGCATTCTGGAAAACCAGGACAGCCACATCACCGTATCTCTGGCCTGGCGGCCGATCAATGGCTTACTGGCCCTGCTGGTCAATGTCAGGGAACTGGCTCAGAAGATGGCGCAGTATGTCAGTGAAGCTGATCAGCCATATGACCACCGGCAGTCAGATTGCTTTACCGGTTCGGTTGCCGGAGAAAAGTCAGCCGGTTTTGATTACCACTATAAGGCTCAGGACATCGACATGGACGGCCGGGCGATCGTCGTCAGGCATCGCCGGACGCTGTACTACATGTACTTCTACAGCCGTTCGGCACTGCGTGAGCCGAGCCTTAAACTGATCGATGAGATCATCAGCTCAATGAACTTCAAGTAAGAAATGCCGCTTCACGGGCAGGGAGCAAGCAATGGAAAAATATAAGGAAATGATACGTAAGATCCCCCGCTGGGGATATATCGCCGGACCGGTGATACTGATGCTGCAGTACGCGTCCTATCTGCTGGGCGAGCTGATCAGCCATCTGACCGGCACGGACAGCTGGGCCTTCGTGTGCAAGATACCCGCCATCGACGATAAGATACCGCTGATCCCGGCGTTCATTGTCATCTATGTCTTTTCCTTCGCCTTCTGGATCGTCGGCTACATCATAATCACGCTGACTCCGAAAAGAAACTACGTCAACTACCTCTGTACGCTGGCGCTGTCCTGCTTCATCTGCTTTCTGACCTTCATCTTCGCCCCGACCTACATGGACCGGGTAGCGGAAGGCGCGATAGCGCAGACTTACCAGCCGGGCTTCTTCAACTGGCTGTTAGGCTTCATCTACCATTTTGACGGCTGGGAAACGGGCAGAAACCTGCTTCCCTCGCTGCACTGTCTGGCTTCGACGGTATGTTATCTTTTCATCCGCCGGCAGCCGGATGTCCCCAGGGGCTTTCAGATCTATACCCTGATCGTGGCCATCCTGATCTGCGCCTCCACCGTCCTTACCAAGCAGCACTACATCATCGACGTGCCTACCGGCGTCGGCCTGGCGATCATCTGCTACCTGATCGTCAGAAAAACTGACCCGATCAGATGGCTGGATAAAGAGCTTCCCGGGGAGAAGAACGATGAGAA
>JAGAFL010000121.1:0-5417 GCA_017612595.1 Erysipelotrichaceae bacterium
CAGGTTGAGATAGGATGCATCCTCACCGCTGATCTGAGCGAAGGCCGCGCCGAAGGCTTCTTCAGTCTCCCGGCTGCAGGGGTCGCAGCAAATTTCCTTCAGGACGGACAGCGGACAGGCTACGGCGTCAGCCCCGGCCAGAAAGGCGGCCTTGGCTTCCCCGGTATCATGAATCGAGGCAGCCAGCAGTTCCGGCACCGGTCCTTCGATGCGGTCGTAGAGAGCGCGGATGCTGCGGATGGTCTCGCACATGTCATAGCCGACCTTGTTGCCCCGGCCCAGGAAAGGCGAGATGGCGTAGCAGCCGGCTACCGCGGCCATGTAGGCCTGCTCATAGGTGAACATGGCGGTGGCGATTACCCGGATGCCTTTCTGTGAGAGTTCCCTCATGGCCTTGAAGCCCTCGACATTGCAGGCGATCTTGTAACCCAGCCTTTGGGGGCAGATCTCATGGATGTCCAGAGCCTTGGCCACGATGTCTTCCGCCTTCTGCCCGTGAATGGACTGGAAGACCAGCAGGTCCTTACTGTCATCCAGCATCTTCTGAGCGGACTGCTTCAGGGTCATCTGCGGACCGTAAAGTTCCAGAACGAGGTTGGAATTGGTGAGCACGCCGATGGCGCCCAGGGCGCGGGCTTCATCGTAGTCGGCAGGATCGCCGCTGCAGGCAGTATATACGCGAAGTTTCATTATGCGGATCTCCTTTGTCTTCTGTCTCCATTCTAGCAGAAGCGCCGCCATTGAAACAGCAATAAGCAATAAGCTAAAATGAAAGCAGATAAAGGAGACACCATAATGAACCTGAACCCCAGAGAGATCAAGGGAGCCGTGGAGCTCCATAACCGTCATCCGGAAAAGGAAAAAGTTTCCAGATGGAGCTTTCTGAAAGTGCTGAGAGAGCACAGCGACCTGCTGGAATTCTACCCGGAAATCAACCCCTATGCTGAATGTTACAAGTTCAGAGAGAACACCTACTGCATCTTCGTCCCCAGCGCCATGGCATCACTGGGCGACATGTGGAACTATCTGATCATCGGACCTGAAAAGGCGCTTTTGATCGACACTGCCCTGGGTCTGGGCAACATCCGGGCCCTGGCCGAGCATCTGGCCGGCGGTAAGGAAGTCATCTGCGTCAACACCCACAACCATGTCGACCACATCGGCGGCAACTACTATTTTGACAAAGTCTACATCAATGAATACGACGTCGAGGGTCTGAAGAGACAGATGACTCCGGACTACTTCCCTTCCCGGCTTCTGGATGAAAACGGTCAGCCGAAGGATGCGGAATTTGATCCCGCCTATCTGGCTGAGTTCAAAGAATATGAAGTTGTCGGCGTGCCGGACGGATACACGTTTGACCTCGGTGATGGCTATGAAGTGGAGCTGATGCTGCTGAGCGGTCACACGGCCGGCCAGTCCGGACTGTATGACAAACAGACCGGCTGCTTCTTCATCGGCGATACCACCAGCGCCCTGAAGGAACCGGGGGAAAAGCACCCCGAACTCTGCACGGTCAGATCGCTGCGCGATCACATGCAGAAGGCGCTGGACAAGTACGGCGAACAGATGACCGGCATCTTCCCGGGACACGGAGCCATTGACCTGCATCCGGTGACTCTACAGTACATCATCGATACGGCCAACCGGATCATCGCCCATCCCGACTGGTACGACACCAGGGTCCAGTTCTTCGAGCATTCGCTCTACGCCAAGATGATCTATCAGTTCGGCAGCGATCTGAAGTACTCGATGGACACCGTTGAATGAGAGAACCGAGGGCAGCCTGCCCTCTTTTTCTTCGGCTCGGGCAGATTGGCACACGGGCAGATGTGTGCTACAATGAAATCCACAGGGAGTGATTTAATGAAGAAAGTCGTTTGCATCGGCGGCGGAACCGGCCAGTCGGCGCTGTTAAGAGGACTTAAGAAGATCGAGGACATCGAGCTGTCGGCCATCGTGGCCGTCGCTGATGACGGCGGTTCAACCGGACGGCTGCGCGATCAGCTGCATCTTCCGGCCATGGGCGACATCCGCAGCGTCATGGTGGCGCTGGCGGAGCGCGAGGACCTGATGACCTCGATCATGAACTACCGCTTTGACAAGAACTCCGGAGAACTCTCCGGTCATAACCTCGGAAACATCATCATCTCCGCTCTGGCCCAGGGCAGCGGTGACTTTGAGCAGGCCGTAACCGACCTGTCCTCATCACTGAAGGTCAGAGGCCGGATCTATCCCAGCACCACCGAATACGTGAGCCTGAAGGGCCACATGAAGGACGGCAGCGTCGTCACCGGTGAAAGCGAGCTAAGGGAATGCGACAACATCATCAACGACGTCTTCTATGACCGGGAGGTCAGCGCCTATCCGCCGGCCGTGCAGGCCATCTATGACGCCGATTATATCATCGTGGGCATCGGTTCGCTGTTTACCTCGATCCTTCCCAACCTGATCATCACCGACATCAAGAAGGCCCTGTGCCAGTGCCGGGGCAAGGTCATCTACTACTGCAACTGCATGTCCGAGCACGGCGAGACCGACGGCTTTTCTCTGGAAGATCACGTGGAGGCGCTGGAGCGCCACCTGCAGAAACAGGTCATCGACGCCGTGGTGTTCGCCTGCGACGAGATCCCCGAGGTCTGCCTGCAGGCCTACCGTAAGGAACACGCTGCCCCGGTAGGCATCCGGGAGAAGGACCACGACTATCAGATCTTCCGCCACAGCCTGCTCAACTTCCCCAACAACGTCATCAGGCATGACGCCGAGAAGACCAGGATCAGCTTCGAAGAAGTAATGAGGGAGATGGGCTGATGTCATTCGCCAGCGACGTCAAGGACGAATTAGCTTCCATTGAACTGTCCGACAGTTCCAAGCGCGCCCAACTGTCAGCGCTGTTTCAGCTGCTGGCCAGTCTTTCCATATCATCGAAGGGACTGAGCCTGAAGATCACCTGCGGCAACGCCAAAGTGATCAAGCGCGTCGGCATGGACGTCAGGGCTCTGTACGGCCTGCGCTGCGACATTGAGGCGACCAGGCAGAAGAACCTGGACAAGCGCAACATCTACACGCTGATCATTTCCGAAAAGGTCCGCCAGATCCTGGAGGACCTCGACCTCTGGACGGACAGAGGCCTGCAGGAACATCCGCACATGGCCTTCCTCAGCCATGGGGAAATGGTGCGCTCCTATCTGGCCGGCTGCTTCATGGCCGGCGGTTCGATCAACTCGCCCAAGTCGACCAGCTATCATCTGGAGATCGCCGCCAACGGCGAAAGCCAGGGCAACTTCATGCTCAGGCTGCTGGAGAAGGAGGGCATTGAGGCCCGGATGACGAGCAGGCGCAATCACCATCTCATCTACATGAAGTCCGCCGAGACCATCGCCGACATGCTCAGGCTCTTGGGCGCCAGCAACGCGGTCATGGAGTTTGAGGACGAGCGCATCCAGCGTGACTTCGTCAACAGCCTGCACAGGCTGGATAACGTCAAGATCGCCAACGAGCAGAAGAGCCTCAGAGTGGCCGACCAGCAGATCGAGGACATCGTCTATCTGCGGGAAAGAGGCCTGCTGAGATATCTGAGCGAGAAGGACCTCCAGATCGCCATGGTGCGTCTGGCCAACCCGGACGCCTCGCTGAACGAACTGGCAAGGATATACAAGGAACAGAGCGGGGTGGAGCTCACCAAGAGCGGCATCCGCCACCGCTTTGAAAACATCGACAGACTGGTCGAGAAATACCGCAAGAGGGAGGAAGAACATGAACGTGGCAGTTGACATCATCATGACCGTCGGCACCGTCATCCTGTTTGTGATCCTGTGGCCGCTGATCAAGTGGTTCGCCCTGATCCTGCTGGTCGGCACCGTCATCTTCGGGCTGAAGGTAGCCAGAGACAGCAGGGAACTGAAAAAACAGATCGAAAAGGATCCGGAAGCCTACTTCGCCAGCCAGCAGAAGGAGAAGGAATAATCCATGATCCGCCGCGGCCGTCAGGAAGACAGAACCAGCATCTTTGATCTTTACGGGCGTTCCAACAGCGCCGGTTTTGTCAACCGCGAAGATTACTTCGCCCGGAAGTTCATCCCGGAGAACGTCTATGTCAATGAGATAAACGGACACATCTGCGCTTCGCTGCAGCTGAATTTCTGCCCGCTTTTCATTGGTGGCAAGAAGATCGCCTCCGGCTGGCTCTTCGGTCAGTTCTACGACTATTCCCGCGGCCTGAAGGACATCAACGCCCTTACCGGCGAGATCATCGAGCAGCAGAAGTACCGCACCCTGATTACCGTCATTCCCACCGACAATCCTAAGGAATACGGCAAGTACGGCTTTGAGGAGATCTATCGCAAGCGCGTCTACACGATCAGCCGTTCGCATCTGGACAACGCCTCCTACAAGGGGGTATCCAAGGACTTCCGCATTGAGGACCTGATGGCGCTGTACAACGGCTTTGTCAGCCACTTCAACGGCTATCTGGTCCGCGACCGCCGTTACTGGTCGCAGCTGATCGAACTGCTGCGCTTCAAGCGCTACAACCTGGCGGTCTACTATGACGAGGAAGGCAGGCCCCAGGGCTACATGATCTACTACATCGAAGCCGGCAAGGTATCGGTGGTGGAGATCATCTACAACAACGGCACCGCCCTGACCAGGCTGGTGTGCTACGCCCTGCGTTTAAAGAACAGCATCCGGCTGTACACTTCCGAAAACGAAGATCTGACCCGCGCCTTCCCCAGGGTCCGCTACAAGCTGGAGACCACGGCGGTGGCCAGAGTCAACGACCTGGAGATGTTCAACCGGCTCTTTGACGCCAATGCCAGAAGCAGCCGGGAGGCCTTTGCCCTGGGCGGCAGGCCGCTTTACCTCTCCGAAGAATATTACTGAAAAATCAGGTCAAATCAGCGCCAAACAGCCTCCTTATCGTGTATAATGATTTCAGGAAAAGAAAAACACATAAGGAGGTTTTTTCATGGAACTGAAGGGTTCAAAGACTGAACAGAACTTACTGACTGCTTTTGCCGGCGAGAGCCAGGCCAGAAACAAGTATACCTACTACGCTTCCAAGGCCAAGAAGGAAGGCTACGAGCAGATCGCGGCCATCTTCATGGAGACCGCTGAGAACGAGAAGGAACATGCCAAGATGTGGTTCAAGGCCCTGCATGAGGGTGAGATCCCCTCAACGCTGCAGAACCTGAAGGACGCTGCCGACGGCGAGAATTTCGAATGGACCGACATGTACAAGAAGATGGCTGAAGAAGCCCGGGAAGAAGGCTTCTTACGAATTGCTGCCCAGATGGAAGGCGTTGCCGCCATCGAAAAGCACCATGAGGAAAGATACCGTGCCCTGCTCAAAAACGTAGAAATGCAGGAAGTATTCGCCAAGAGTGAAATCAAGATCTGGGAATGCCGCAACTGCGGCC
>JAGAFL010000122.1:0-7139 GCA_017612595.1 Erysipelotrichaceae bacterium
CACTCTCTGGAATCTTCTTTCCAGAGCCTTGTCGGTCTCAAAGTACTTGCGGTACTCGTTGTAGGTAGTGGCACCGATGCACCTGAGTTCACCCCTGGCCAGCATCGGCTTAAGCAGATTGGCGGCGTCCATGGAACCTTCGGTCTTGCCGGCGCCTACCAGATTGTGGATCTCATCGATGAACAGAATGATGCCGCCGTCGGCCTGCTTGACTTCCTCAAGGACGGCCTTGAGCCTTTCCTCGAATTCGCCGCGGTACTTGGCTCCGGCGATCAGGGAACCCATGTCCAGTTCGATGAGTCTCTTGTCTCTCAGATTCAGCGGTACGTCCTGCTTGTAGATCCTCCAGGCCAGTCCTTCGACCACGGCCATCTTGCCGACGCCGGGTTCACCGATCAGAACCGGATTGTTCTTGCTCTTGCGGGAAAGGATCTCGATCATCCTTCTGATCTCGTCGTCCCGGCCGATGACTGGGTCGACCTTGCCGTCGCGGACGTCCTGAACCAGATCATGTCCGTACTTTTCCAGCGCGTCGATGGTCTCCTCGCTGTTGGTGTCGTCCATCTTCTTGCCCTTGCGTCTGGCCAGTTCCTCATTGAGGACCATTTCCCGGCGCAGATTGTACTTCTTGACGATCTCGTTGGAGATCGGCGAGTCGTTGAACAGCAGATGGATGAAGGCCGTAGCCGTGGTCAGATAGGTCTCGTCATGGTCCTTGGCCCAGCTGAGGGCGTTGACCAGGGCGTCATTGACCTTGCGGTTGAAGACCGGCTGGGGAACGTAGTCGACCGAAGCGATGTTCTTCAGGCGCGACTGAGCGATCTGCAGGCAGTCCTGCTTATTGACATTTATTCTCTTTAAAAGACCATCCAGGGTATCATCGGCAAACATCTGGCAGAACAGGTGCACGGTCGTGATCTCGGTATGATGCGACGTGCTGGCCAGTTCCAGTGCCTTCATGATGATGCTCTGCAGATTGGTGGAAAAACTGTTGATATCCATGTTCATACCTCCTTAGTCCTGTTTTGTTCTGTTAAGAAAAGTAACAAATGGAATTGTTACTTAAAGGTGCTGCGGAATTTCTCAAAGACGTTCTTCTTGCCCTTGCCTTCAGCGGTTTTCAGCTTGCCGTAGAGTTCCTTTTCCTCCCTGGACAGGGAAGTCGGAATCACGACGTTGACGATGACATACTGGTCGCCGTAATAGCTTGAGCGGATGTTCTTGACGCCCTTTCCGCGCAGGCGGAACTTCTGGCCCGGCTGGGTGCCGGCCGGAATGGTCAGTTCCACATCGCCGTATACGGTGGGAACGTCGATCTTGCAGCCGAGGGCGGCGTCAACGGCTGACAGCGGGACTTCGATCAGGATGTCGTCGCCGTCGCGCAGAAAATGCTTGTCCTGATCAACGATGATCTCGACATAGAGATCGCCGTTGGGACCGCCGTTATAGCCCTTGTTGCCCTTGCCGGCAATGCGCAGCTGCTGGCCGGACTGAATGCCGGCCGGGATGTTGAGATCGACTTCGATCTTCTTCTTGACGTAACCGGTGCCCCGGCACTTGGCACAGGCCTTCATGATCTTCTTGCCGCTGCCATGGCAGTCCGGGCAGGTCGACTGTGACTGCATGGCCATGCCGAACATGTTGGTCTGCCTTACTACCCGTCCCGAGCCGCTGCAGGTCGGACATACCTTGATGTCGTCCTTGCTGCGGGCGCCGGAACCCAGGCAGTCAGGGCACTGCTCTTCCACGTCCAGGCTGATGGTCTTGCTCAGGCCGTTGATGGAATCCATGAAGCTGATGCGCATCTGCAGGTAGCTGTCCTCGCCCTTGCGGGGACCGTTGCTGCTGCCGGAGCGTGACCGGCCGCCCATGGAGCCCATGCCGCCTCCGAAGATGGAGTCAAAGATGTCTGAGAAGCCGAAATCGGCAGCGGAACCGAAGCCGTTGAAATTGAAGTTGAACCCCTGAGAATCCAGTCCGTCAAAGCCGTACTGGTCATAGGTCGACCTCTTCTGCGGATCGGAAAGAACTTCATAGGCCTCCTGCACTTCCTTGAATTTATCGGGTGCGTCGGGGTCCTTGTTCAGATCCGGATGATACTTTTTCGCCAGGGTACGGTAGGCCTTCTTGATCTGCTCATCGTTGGCATCACGGGAAAGCCCCAATACCTCATAATAATCTCGCTTGCTGGTTGCCATGATATCACCTCTGCTTCAAATCCATGCCCGGCATCAGAGCCGGGCGTGGATATCATAATTCAAATGTTTTTTACTTTTCCGTGAAGTCAGCGTCCATGACGTTGTCATCATGCGGGGCGCTGGACGGGTTGCCCTGATAGTTCTGCTGAGCGCCGGCCTGCTGATACATCTGCTGGCCCATCTGCTGAGCAGCCTGCTCCAGAGCATCGAGCTTGCTCTTCAGGGATGCATAGTCATTGTTGTCAATGGCCTGCTGCAGATCGTTCTTCAGTCTCTCGACTTCCGCCTTCTGATTGGCGTCGATCTTGTCGCCGTTTTCTCTCAGGGTATCCTCGATCTGAATGATGTAGCCTTCGGCCTTGTTCTTCAGTTCGATCTCTTCCTTGCGCTTGTCGTCTTCGGCCTTGTGAGCCTCAGCCTCTCTGACCATTCTGTCGATCTCGGCTTCGCTTAAGCCTGAGGAGTTCTGAATGGTGATGGACTGTTCCTTGCCGGTTCCCTTATCCTTGGCGGATACGTGAACGATGCCGTTGACGTCGATGTCGAAGGTCACCTCGATCTGCGGGACGCCTCTTCTGGCCGGGGCAATGCCGCTGAGCTGGAAGTTGCCCAGAGACTTGTTGTCGGCAGCCATCGGTCTTTCGCCCTGCAGGACGTTGATGTCGACGGCTGGCTGGTTATCAGCTGCCGTGGAGAAGATCTGGCTCTTGCTGGTCGGAATGGTGGTATTCCTGTCGATCAGCTTGGTCATGACACCGCCCAGGGTCTCAATGCCCAGTGACAGCGGGGTAACGTCCAGTAACAGGATGTCGGTTCTCTCACCGCTTAAGACAGATCCCTGAATGGCGGCGCCGATGGCGACGACCTCATCCGGGTTGACGCTCTTGTTGGGTTCCTTGCCCAGTTCCTTGCGGACAGCTTCCTGGACGCAGGGGATACGGGTTGAACCGCCGACCAGCAGTACCTGGTCGATGTCGTTCTTGGTAAGTCCGGCATCGGATAAGGCCTGTCTGACCGGTCCGATCGTCTGCTCGACGATGCCCTTGATCATGTCTTCGAACTTGGCTCTTGTCAGGCTCATGTCAACATGCAGCGGGCCGTTGGCATCCGCGGAAATGAACGGGATGGAGATCTGGACTTCCTTCATGCTGGAAAGGTCCTTCTTGGCCTTTTCAGCGGATTCCTTGATTCTCTGTAAGGCCATGCGGTCGTTCTTCAGATCAACGCCATGGTTCTTGCGGAAGTCTTCGCAGATCCAGTCGACGATCAGGTTATCGATGTCATCGCCGCCCAGATGGTTGTTGCCGGCGGTTGCCAGTACTTCGAAGGTACCGTCAGCCAGCTGCAGGATGGAGACATCGAAGGTGCCACCGCCCAGGTCATAGACCATGACCTTCTGCTCAATGTCGGTCTTGTCAATGCCGAAGGCCAGAGCAGCTGCGGTCGGTTCGTTGATGATTCTTTCGACTTCCAGTCCGGCGATTCTGCCGGCATCCTTGGTCGCCTGTCTCTGAGCATCATTGAAGTATGCCGGGACCGTGATGACGGCCTTGGTAACCGGTTCGCCGAGATAGCCTTCCGCATAGGTCTTCATGTACTGCAGGATCATCGCGGAGATCTCCTGCGGTGTGTAGTACTTGCCTTCCAGCTCGACCTTTTCGCTTGAGCCCATCTTACGCTTGATGGAGATGACGGAGTTCTTGTTGGTCACTACCTGTCTCTTGGCAGCGTCGCCGACGATCTTCTCGCCGTTCTTGAAGGCGACGACTGACGGGGTGGTTCTGTTACCCTCGGGGTTGGTTATAACGACTGGATCACCGTTTTCCACAACAGCGACACATGAATTGGTTGTTCCTAAGTCAATACCGATAATCTTACTCATTGTTTATTCCTCCTTTACTCGCTGACCTTGACCAGGGCAGCTCTTAATAATCTATCCTTCAGACGGTAACCGGTCTGCAAGACCTCAATTACCGTATTGGGTTCCGTTCCCTCGACCTTTTCCGTCATGATGGCGTGAGCCTCATTGGCATCAAAGGGCTTGTTCAGGCAGTCGATCTTCTCGACGCCTTCATTGTTCAGAGCATGCAGGATCTGATCGTAGGTCAGCCTGACACCCTTGACAAACGAATCTTCCGGGTCCTTGCCGTTCAGCGCCAGTTCCAGGGAATCAAGCGCCGGCAGGATGGCCTGGGCGAAGGACTGAATGCGGTACTTGTTGGCTTCTTCCGCCTGAGCATTCAGCCGTTTCTTCAGGTTTTCCGTATCGGCATAGGCCTTGTAGTAGGCGTTCTTGGTAACTCCGACTTCCGTCTTCAGTTCCTCGATCTCCTTTCTGAGCTTTTCAACTTCGCTCAGTTTCTTTTCCTTCTTATGTTCTTTCCTGGACTGCTTCTCATCTTCCTGGTCGGCTTCCGTTTCCGCGGGCTGATCGGGAAGATCGGCTGTTACCTGTTCCTCCAGGTTCTCTTCAATTCTTACTTCTTCATCCATGATCTATCCTACTTCTTTCTTCTGTACTGATTCTCAATGAAGGATGTGGTGAAATCCAGCAGTGAGAGGATGCGGTCGTAGTTCATCCGGCTGGGTCCGACGACCATCAGCCTTCCCTCCTCGTTACCGATGTTGAAATGGCGGGAAACCACGGCCATGTCATCAAGCCAGACCAGTTCGCCGTTTCCTTCCGGAGCGGCGATCTTCAGGGCGTTGCCTGAAGATTCCAGCGAGCGCCAGGTGCTGGAGTCTTCCAGCATCCTCATCAGACCCTTCATCTTTTCCAGGTCAGCGAATTCAGGCTGGTAAAGCATGTTGCTGGCGCCGGAATAATAGACGTTATCCGAAGCGAACCTGACGAAGGCCTGCATGAAGGCGTTGAACAGCGTCTCATGACGCTTGACGGCGTGAGCCAGGATCGGCTTGATCTCATTGAGCTTTTCCACGATCTCGTTGATCGGGGTTCCGCACAGCCGGTCATTCAGGATGTTAGTACAGTTCTGAATGTCCTCCACCGAAACGGAATCCTCAAAATGGAAAGTCTTGTTTTCGGTATGGCCCTGATCGGTAATGAAGACGGCCACGGCACTGGTATCGTCCAGCGGGAACAGCCGGATGTGAGCCAGCGTCTGCCGGTTGGCATCGGGGCCCAGCACCAGCGAGGTGAGGTTGGTCATGTTGGACAGGACGTCGCAGCTGGTCTGGATGACTTCATCCAGCGGCAGATTGCGGTAGTAGTTGGCGATCTGGTTCTTTTCGCTTTCGTCCAGCCGGCCTGACAGCATGTTCTCCACATAGTAACGGTAGCCTTCCGTGGAAGGCACTCTTCCCGAAGAGGTGTGAGTCTTTTCCAGCAGTCCCTGCTGTTCCAGATAATTCATTTCGTTGCGGATGGTCGCTGAGGAATAGTTCAGACCGTAGCGCTCAACCAGGGTTTTGGAGCCGACCGGTTCAGCCGTCTTGATGAACTCTTCGACAATCGCCTTCAGCAACTGCTGCTGCCTCTCTGTCAACATGTTATCTCACTTCCTTCTAGCACTCTTTTTCCAGTACTGCTAATATTATATTACCTCCTTTTAGCACTGTCAACATTCAAGTGCTAACAATTCGCAGGATATCATTTTCCGCAGAAAAACCGCCCGTTTTCCGGCAAAGTGCTATAATTTATATGGTAGAAAATGTGGGCATTATGATAAGAAAATACGTATTCGGCAAACCGCTGATTCAGACTTTTTCCACGGTAAGACAGATTGAGGAAACAAAGGACGAACTGCCCTTCTTCAGTCAGCGCCGGACCAGGAAACATCTTTACTTTCACTACCAGCTGGATGCTGAGGACATCGTCTACGGACTGGGCGAGAACATGGGCGGCATCAACAAGCGCGGCCGCACCTATGTCAGTTATAATACCGACAATCCGCATCACCGGGAGAACACTCCCTCCCTTTACGCCGCTCACAATTTCCTGATCGTTGACGGCCGGCAACATTTCGGCGTCTTCTTCGACACGCCGTCCAAGATTACCTTCGACATCGACAATACCACCCCCGGCGAGATGTTCATCCGCACCGCCAACGATAATCTGGAGGTTTACGTCATCACCGCTGAAGACAGCCAGACGATAGCCAGAGAGTTTCTCTCGCTGATCGGCCGCCCTTTCCTGCCGCCGTTATGGGCCTTCGGCTTCGGCCAGTCCCGCTGGGGCTACCAGAGCGAAGCCGACATCCTGGCCGTCGTGGAAGGACACAAGCTCAACCGGCTGCCGCTGGACTGGGTCTGCATGGACATCGACTACATGGATCACTTCAAGATCTTTACCGTCAACCGCCTGCGCTTCCCCCGTCTGGCTCACTTTGCCCAGAAGATGAGAGAAAAGCACATCCATCTGGTTCCCATCATCGATCCCGGCGTCAAGGTGGAGGAAGGCTACGACATGTACGAGGAAGGCGTCGCCAATGACTACTTCTGCCGTAACAAGGACGGCGGCCTGTTCAGGGCGGAAGTCTGGCCGGGCACCGTACACTTCCCCGACTTCTTCCGGCCTGAAGTCCGGCAGTGGTTCGGCGACAGATACCGGATGTTCCTGGATGCCGGCATTGACGGCTTCTGGAACGACATGAACGAGCCGTCGATCTTCTCCAGCGAGTATTCCCGCATCCGCGGCCGGCTGGACATCGCCAAGAGCTTCATCAACCCCCACCACAAGGAAGACAAGGCGGAGGAAGCCGCCCACTTCGATTATCACAACTTCAACAACGTCGTTAACGGCCAGCAGACCGTCCACCACCTGGTGCACAATCTCTACGGCGGCTACATGACCATGGCTTCCTGTCAGGGCATCGAAAGACACTTCGACAGACGTTTCCTGCTGTTCTCCCGCTCCAGCTGCATCGGCGCGCACCGCTACGGCGGCTTATGGACCGGCGACAACGAATCCCGCTGGGACCA
>JAGAFL010000123.1:0-5972 GCA_017612595.1 Erysipelotrichaceae bacterium
CTGCACCTTTGATGTCAGGGAAAACGAGGAAGTCGTACAACATGTTCTTGATGAATTGCCGGACCTGCACCTGCTGCCGGTCAATAGCTGCGAGGGCTTTGCGGACGGCCTTAACGGCCTTTCAGAGTGCAAGAGGCTTTATCCGCATAAGATAAGAGGGGAAGGCCATTTCGTCGCCCTGCTGGCTAAAAATGGCTGCGGCGGGAAACCGGAAGAAAAGTATCCGGCCTTTACTGCCACGGAACCTTTCATGGATCACATAGACCATGGATTCTTCCGCGGACGCGAGATGCGGATAGGGGAAAAGCTTTTGATGATTCCGGGCATTGACCTGCCGGCTGGTCTGCGCATCCTGCGCAGCGGCCTGTTACTGGGCAGTTACCGGAAGGAAGCCTTTGAGCCTTCACAGGCCCTGGCTCTGGCCTTACGGAAAGAGCAGTTTGACCAGGTCATTGACCTGAAATCTGAAGATGAAAGAGTGATCCGCTATCTTAAAGGCGAGACGATTGACATCAGTGAATCCGGTCTTGAGGGCTGGGTGCTGATCTGCACGGACGGCTATCCGCTGGGCTTTGGAAAGATCACCGGCGGCGTGTTCAAGAACCGCTATGACCGCAATTGGAGGTATGTATGAGACTGGACAAGTTTCTGGCAGACATGACGCCCTATTCCCGCAATGACATCAAGAAACTGATCCGCAGAGGCGCAGTGACCGTAAACGGCCAGCAGGCCGTCAGCGGCTCTCAGCAGGTCGAGGAAACTGCCGAGGTGTTTCTGGACAGCGAACAGATCAGCTACCGCCGTTTTGAATACTACCTGCTGAACAAGCCGGCCGGATACATCTGCGCCAATTACGATGCCAGCCAGCCGGTGGCAATGGAGCTGATCGACTCGCCGCGCCGGGATCTTTCCTGCGTGGGAAGGCTGGACAAGGACACCGAAGGAGCGATCCTGATCACCAATGACGGCAAGCTCAACCACGGTCTGCTTACCGCCGCAAATCATGTTGACAAGACCTACTATGCCGAATTCATCGGTGAACTGCCGGCCGATGCCGCTGAGATCATGGCCAGGGGCATAGCTTTCAAGGATTTTACTTCCCTGCCGGCCGTCCTGGAGATCATTGACGACCACCGGGCATACCTGACCGTCCATGAAGGCCGCTTTCACCAGGTCAGAAGGATGTTCCAGCATCTGGGCTGCCTGGTAACCTATCTGCGCCGCGATGAATTTGCCGGTCTGACGCTGGAAGGGCTGAAGTGCGGCCAGTACCGCCGGCTAACGGAAGAGGAAGTCGACAGCCTGAAGCAGATGAGCGATCCGGAACAGGTAAAAGGTGATGACCGTCCGGCCCCAAAACAGGGTTAGGACACTTGCGGCATAAATGCAGGGAACAAAGGGAAAAGGCCGGTCACGGTCTTTTTTGCGGAATAACAGGCAGTAACAGGTGCCGATGAGACATGACAGAAACAGAATGAGCAACGTCATTTCCCAGTCGAAATAGCAGCCCAGGACAAAGAACAATTTGATGTCTCCCAGTCCCAGCGGCTGTTTTCTTCTGATCAGGGCAAACAGCAGGGAAAACAGCAACAGGAAAGCCGGTACATAAAGAGCCTCAATGAGGATTTTCGTCGGACGGTCGGAAGACTGATATAGCATCAGCCTGTTCAGCAAAGCTGCCGCTGACAGACTGTCTGGTACCCGGAAGCTCTTGAGATCGCTGTAGCTGATCGTCATCAGCAGGGTGAAGAAGACCAGATAACGGACCAGCAGCAGGGAGATTCCGTAACGCTGGTAAAGCGCCGAGAAAAGCATTCCGCTTGTCAGTTCAAAAGCCGGCAGCCAGCCGTCGATACGCTGATGACAGGTACGGCAGCGTCCTTTCAAAAGGATATAGCTGAATACCGGTATCAGTTCACCCGCTGAAAGCTGATGACCGCAATGAGGGCAGTGAGAACGGCCCCAGGGGCTTTCCGAGGTCAGCCGGCGGTCAGTCATGCAGCAGATGAAGGAGGCAACGACGGCGCCGAGAAGGAAAAAGAAAACGCTCATGACTAATCATTACCGTCATGAGCGTCTGATTCCTAAACAGTCGTGTTTTCCCTTTTCCTTATCTCATAATCCCTGACGATGAAGTAGACGCACAGGCCGATGAGTATTGTCACGATGGCGATGGCGCAGTTGCGGAAGAAGACTTCCGGCAGCACGTCGATTATCTGATCATAGCGCGGGTCGAAGATCCAGTTGGTCTTGCCCGGGAAGAAGATCTTGTGGAAGATCACGAAGGTCCTGTCGAAATTACCCAGAGAGAGCAGGGTGATCAAAATGAAGATGAAGGCCAGAAGTTCGGCCCCATAGTAGCCAGGCGTATGACCGTTGAAGCGGTAAGGCTCGACGATGTTCTTCTTTCTGAGCAGATGAGTGCCCAGAAGGATCAGGGTAGTGACGGCCAGGACGGCCAGATCCAGCAGAAACAGGCCGCGGACATCTATGAAGTGCAGCATGCCGCTTTCCGAAAAGCGCAGATCACCGGTGGAGAACTGACTTCTAAGTCCGAAACAGAAGTCCAGCATCTCGTCATAGGCCGTTCTGATCTGCTGATAGCTGAAGCCGGTCTGCTGCGGCAGATCAAGCGCGTTGATGTGCCAGTAGTAGAAAGGCCTGAAGACGATCGGTACGGCAATGGCCAGCGACAGAATGAACAGCGCGGTTACCGCGATCATGATTACGCCCAGAAACTTACTCTTCTTCATGTTTACTGACCCCCAGACATAACAGTACCTGACTAGGCAGGTAGAATATCCATGAGCTGTAGTAGGTGATCTGAACCAGAAGGCCCAGAGTGTGCATGCCTACGCTCACATCACACAGCAGAAACAGGACGAATCCCCAGCACAGCAGCGGCTTTCCAAGCATGGCCGCATCAATGACGTTGAAGCACAGATTGACCAGGGATACTGCCGCAAACAGGTACAGAAGATCATTCTTCCCCGCCATCAGCAGCCCGGAAATGATCATGATCGTTACCCCGATGCGCCACAGGAGAGTCCGGCGGTTAGCCAGCATCAGTCCGTAAAGAACTTCAATGGCCGCAAACAGCATGACGCCGGCCAGGTAGTTGCGGCCGGTCAGGGTCAGAAAGTAATCGCCGCCGACGGTCAGCAGCCTGATGAAGGCAAAGAGCAGCCGCCTGAAGCTTGTTCTTTCGCCAAGCAGATAAAGGGAATACAGCGCGCAGATAATGATGCAGCAGAACCTGATCACCCCGGTAGGATAGCTGCCGGAGAAGTCTCCGTATAAAATGGCCGCATAGATGAGCGCCTGCAGGGCGATGAACATTTTTTTCATAACAAGATTATATAACAGCCGCAAAGGGAAGGCACGCAAAACATGGCTGCCGGTTTTCGGCATTTTGCAGGATTTTTCTTTGTCTTTTGTTTTAGAATGGAGATGACGAATAGGAGAACGAAGATGAAACTTCAGTTAGCGCTTGATACCCTGTCACTTGAAGAAAGCATCCGGCTGGCGGATCAGCTGGGCGATTATGTCGATATCATTGAGGTCGGAACGCCGATGATCATGGAGTACGGCCTTCAAGCCGTGCGCCGCATGAAGGCTGCCTTTCCGCAGAAGACCGTCCTGGCTGACGCCAAGATCATGGATGCCGGCAGATTTGAGGCCGACAAGTGCTTTGATGCGGGAGCGGACATCGTTACCGTGCTGGGAGTCGCCAATGACCTGACGGTTGCCGGAGCACTGGAAAGCGCCAGGAACCATGGCGGCAGGCTGATGGTCGACATGATCGAGGCTCATCCGTTTGAAAAGCGGGTCAGCGACATGGAGCTTCTGGGCGTCGACATTATCTGCGTGCATACGGCCTTTGACGTCAAGTCCACCGGCAAAGATTCCCTTGCCGAACTCAGGCTGACCAATGAGATCGTCAGCAAGGCTCAGATCGCGCTGGCCGGCGGCATTACCCCGGAAAACCTGCATTCCGCCATCGAGACAGGCGCTGACATCGTCGTTGTCGGCACTGCCATCATCAGCGCTTCAGACCGGTTGGCAGTGGCCAGATCCCTGAAGGAGCAGATGGACTGAACCGTGTTCTGATATAATCCCGATACAAAGCAAAAGCGAACGCCGTTCGCTTCTTTTTTGGGAAAAGCGTAACAAAAACAAGATAATAATTTACTAAACCACCGTAATGTGATAATATGGAAAAGTTGAAATTATAAGAGAGGAAAAGTAAAGAAATGGCTAAGCAAGTATTCAGTTTGGACTTCAACGGCAGAAACCTCAGCGTTGAAGTCGGGGAATTAGCCAAGCAGGCCAACGGTGCTGTGTTAGTAAGATACGGCGATACTGCCGTACTGTCCACCGCCTGCATGTCAAATGTTGCGAAGGATTCAGATTTCTTCCCGCTGACTGTCAGCTTTGAGGAGAAACTGTATTCCGTTGGCAAGATTCCCGGAGGATTCTTAAGAAGAGAAGGCAGACCGAGCGAACACGCTACTCTGACTGCCCGACTCATTGACCGCCCGATCAGGCCGCTGTTTGCGGAAGGCTTCCGCAACGAGGTCCAGGTAGTCAATAC
Organism: Erysipelotrichaceae bacterium; assembly: GCA_017612595.1. Lineage (GTDB taxonomy): Bacteria > Bacillota_I > Bacilli_A > Erysipelotrichales > Erysipelotrichaceae > UBA1783. Next base: position 4,595 of record JAGAFL010000123.1, read on the forward strand.
CGTATTATCAGTTGACAATGACTGCTCACCGGAGATGGCCGCCATGTTAGGCGCCTCCCTGGCCTTATCAATCAGCAGCATTCCCTTTGAAGGGCCGATCGCCGGCGTCATCGTCGGCTGCGTTGACGGACAGCTCGTCTGCAACCCGACGGTTGCCCAGAGCGATGTCTCGACCCTTTCCCTGACCGTAGCCGGCAAGGCTGACGCCATCATGATGGTTGAAGCCGGTGCCCAGCAGGTCAGCGAAGAACTCATGCTTGATGCCCTGGCCTTCGGTCAGGAAAACATCAAGAAGCTCTGCCAGTTCGAAGACGAGATCATCAAGGCTGTCGGCAAGGAAAAGGTGGAGATCGTTCTCTACGAAGTACCGGCCGAGCTGAAGCAGGAGATCTACGACTTCGTCTTTGACCGCCTGAAGGCTGCCGTCTCCACCGAGGAGAAGCAGGCCCGTGATGAGGCCATTGATTCCCTGACCAATGAGACCATCGCCCACTTCGAGGAAAAGGATTATGAATCCGAAAGCGCCAAGACCAAGACCATCAAGATGGTCAACGAAGTCTGCACGCAGATCGTAGCTGATGAAGTCAGAAGACTCATCGTCGAAGACAAGATCAGACCCGACGGCCGCGCCGTCGATGAGATCAGACCTCTGGATGCCCAGATCGACTTACTGCCCAGAGTTCACGGTTCCGGCCTGTTTACCAGAGGCCAGACCCAGGTGCTGTCAGCTACGACCTTAGGCGCCTTAGGTGACAACCAGATCATCGATGACCTGACGGAAATCGAAGAGAAGCGCTTCATGCATCACTATAACTTCCCGCCTTACTGTGTCGGTGAAACCGGCAGAATGGGCTCACCGGGCCGCCGTGAGATCGGCCATGGTGCCTTAGGCGAGAGAGCCCTCAAGCAGGTTCTGCCTACTGAGGACGAATTCCCGTACGCCATCCGCACGGTTGCCGAAGTTCTGGAATCCAACGGTTCCTCTTCCCAGGCTTCCATCTGCGCCGGCACGCTGTCCTTAATGGCAGCCGGCGTTCCCATCAAGGCGCCGGTAGCCGGCATCGCCATGGGCTTGATCGAAGACGGCGGCAACTACACCATCCTGACCGACATTCAGGGTATGGAAGACCACTTCGGCGACATGGACTTCAAGGTTGCCGGAACAAGAGACGGTATCACAGCCTTACAGATGGATATCAAGGTTCAGGGTCTTGACAGAAAGATTTTAGGCGAAGCCATGCAGCAGGCCAAGAAGGCCAGAATGGAAATTCTGGATGTTCTGGAAAAGGCTATTGACAAGCCAAGAGATCACGTCAGCAAGTACGCTCCGAAGATCGCCATGATGCAGATCCCGGTTGACAAGATCAGAGAAGTCATC
>JAGAFL010000124.1:0-4914 GCA_017612595.1 Erysipelotrichaceae bacterium
TAGAACTGCATGCCGAAGTCACTTTCATTCATTCTGTCGGATGTTGAATAACCGCAAAATACCTTCTTGGTAACTCCGCTGACTTTTTTGTTATAGACCTCTATGTATATTGGTCCATAGTTTCCTGTCAGAGTCTTTGTATGCAGATAATACTTGTGATTTGCCTGATTGCAGTCTGTTATTACCCACTCAGCATCACTGCCGCTGTGCGAGGTGTTGCTTGTAAGCTCAACATAAGTGCCGTCCAGCCATGATGCCAGTGTCTTGTCACCCTGCTTGAATGTGTATGTTCCGTTGGCGTTCTTCTGAACTTCCCAGATCATGTTATCAGCAGGATTGACTGCCTTATCATCCTGGATCTGTATGGTAGTGCCGATCAGGTAATAGTCATTGCCCCAGACTTCAGAAGTCAAGGCAAATGTGCTGGTTTGATGATAGATTACGACATGTGCCCCATCGGTCAACTGTGACAGATCAGTAACAAGGCCTTCACTGACAGTCGGTTCATCAGAACCGATCTTTTCAAAGATACCTTGAATGGTGATGTCCCAGTCTACGGTGAAATCGTAATATGTCCTGCCATTGAGCTCATACGGGCCGTAAGTGACACCGGCTGGCGGATTGGCAATGTCTTCTGTTGTATCTCCATGGGTAATCAGAAGAGAGGTCAGTTCATAACCTTCGTCCGGTTCAACATAGATCGGCATGGCCTGGTCATTCTCAAAGACACTGAAATCAGTGTAGACTCGGCCATGTTCGGACGGTAAGACCGTAATGTAGCGCACCGGTTCTCTGATGAGCTTGAATAAAGCTCTGATGGTCAGGTCTTCATTAACAGTTACTGTCAGCTGGTTATCTTCAAATTCGTTGGCATGTTCAACTTCATTGATGAGCAAAGAAAGAAGTTCATAGTCCGCATCAGGATGAGCGGTTATGACGATGTCTGAGCCTTTTATGGCAACGCCGTCTTCGACATTGGAAACGGAAATGGATCCGTTGTCGCTGTCATTGATCGTTACCGTGCAGGTCTCGATTACCGGTGGAGATATTGTATTGTTTCTTACTACGTAGATGTTCTGCTGCCATTCCGGACCTGTTTTTCCTTCATTCAGGACATTCCACCAGATCTGGTTGTTGCTGGTGTTCCAGTGAAGTCTGTAATGACCTTTTTCAGATGGTCCCGTATTATCAATATAGAAAACATCGCTGTCTGCTACATCGGTAATTGCCCAGATATAATAGTTGCTGGTAGCGTCAAGAACCGTCTGGGTCTTGTCGGGACGCGAGAGGCGCTTGCTGCCATCTGCCGTTGTAAAAGTGTATCCGCCATCAACAACGTGCAAAGTCCAGATAATGTCATCTGGCGGATTGTCGATCATTCCGTCAGTCGGAGTAACGCTGACTCCTGATCTGAACTTGGAGTTAGACGTACTAGCCGTCTGACTCATTGCCATGTTGGCAGATTTGTTGACGATGATGATCCTGTCGCCGTCTTTCAGCGTTGACAGATCAGTCACCAGTTCGCCGTACAGTGAATCTTCAGCCCTGATTACAGGCAGTCTGAAGCCACTGAAAAACATGAATAGCGCCAGCATTAATTTCGCTATTCTCAGTACTGTCTTCTTTCTCATTTACCCATCCTCTTAACTATCATTTATGATTCGGAGATACTCTCCCTTTATACCATAATTATTATACAGGTTAAGCGCTTACAAACATAGTCCCTAATCAACAAAAAATCGACATTCTTCAACATTTTGACCATTCACTTTTCCACATTGCTCATCCGTTCTGAAGCACTGCGCATTTACCATGATTTCTTCTGCCGTTTTATTATTTCCGGTTATTAAGATATAATGATTCTGAGGTAAGGATCATGCTTGAAAAAACAGTTGAATGGATAAGAAAAAACCGGATCGATGTCCTGGTTCTGGCTGTCGGTCTGCTTTTGTTTGCCCTGTGCGCCTTCTGGGCCAACAGCGGCAGACAGCAAAGAGATACTGACGGCGACTATGCTCTTTATGAAAACGCCAGAGTGCTGGAGATCCTCAAGGACACCACCAGTCAGGATGAAGCTTCGGACGGCGGCTGGCGCGGTGAGCAGATGCTGACGGCGGAAGTCACGACCGGCAAGTTCAAGGGAACCACCATGCTGGTATACAACTATGTCGGCCCCCTGTACGGCGTTCCCGTCAAGGCCGGTGACAGCGTGACGCTGATCATCTCCACCTATGCCGACGGTTCGCACGCGGCAACGGTCTATGAGTATAACCATTCAACGATCCTGCTGGTTCTTGTCGCCCTGTTTATAATCGCCATCGTTGCCGTCGGCGGCAAGAGCGGCCTCAAGTCACTGATCGGCCTGATCTTCATGGCCCTGACCCTGTTCACCATTCTGCTGCCCGGCCTGTTAAAAGGAGCCCCGACCATTCTGACTGCCTTCATGGTGTGCGTGCTTTCCGCCATGTTTACCTATACGGTCATGTCCGGAGTCAACCGGAAGACCATCTGCGCTTTCCTTGGAACCGTAGCCGGCATGCTGACGGCGCTGCTGTTTGCGGCAGGCGCCCAGGCACTGTTAAGGATCAACGGCCTGCGCATCACCGATGCCGAAGCCCTGCTTCAGCTCCGGCAGACGGGAACACCCATCGGCCTTAAGGGCCTGTTGTCGGCAGGCGTGGTGATCAGCTCTCTGGGCGCGGTAATGGACGTCGCCATGGGCCTGGCTTCCGCCATCAGCGAACTGCACGAAGCCAACCGCGAACTGACCTTCGGCCAGCTCTTCAGATCCGGCATGAACATCGGCAAGGACATGGTCGGAACCATGACCAGCACCCTGATACTTGCCTTACTGGGCGGCGAGCTGGTCCTGATGCTCTACCTCTACTCCCTGGGCCTGCAGAAATACCAGCTGCTCAGCTCCGCCTATGTTTCGGTTGAAGCGGTCAGCGCTCTGGCCTGCAGCATCGGCGTCATCCTTTCCATCCCGATCACCAATTTCGTATCAGCAAAGATGTTCTCTGCCAGAAACTGACACAGAACCGATTAAGCACACAAAAAGCTGCATCATCAACGATGCAGCTTTTCTTTGTATTTCTGCTTTCTATTAGTCTTCTGAATTCTCTTTCATCTGGCTGATCGCCGAGTAGGATGACTGTCTTTCCAGTTCGTTTCCGTACTTGGCAACTCCGGAAAGCATGAACATCAGAGCCGCATTGGCCAAGAAGACCAGGTTGACGGTGGCGCCGGAACCGGCCGTAGCTACCGGGTGGATGTCCAGCTTCTGGAAGGCCATCGCCGCGAAGACGGTTCCGCCGACGCTTACCAGACCGGAAAGCAGTTCCATGATGCCGGCCGCCTTGAGGGCAGATGCCGACTCCTCTGAGAAGGGTCTGCCTTTTGCGCATTCCTTCAGAGCCTTGGAAGCCTTCAGGGTAGAGATCATGGCCAGTAACAGCGCTCCCGCGGCGATGGCCATGATGATGACAAAGGGCATTCTGAAGCGTTCAATGACTGCCGGAGTGACTTCAATGCCCTCTACGATGAAGGGTTCCAGCGTTCCGGCAGGCAGCAGAGTCAGGTCGCCTACCACCAGCAGGGTTACTGCCAGACCGGCGGTTACGATCAGGCCGATCAGTTCGGCGACGAACTTCAGAATCATAAGTATGCGTAAGAATACCGCATTGATTTTCATGTGTTGATCCTCCTGTTTTTCTCTATTATATCCCACAGCTGACTGTTCAGCCGTTTTTTATTTTTCCATGATCCGCTGATAGGTTTCTTCCCTGCGGTCGCGGAACAGCCCCCAGCTCAGCCGGTTGGCCGCGATCTGATCCAGATCAAACGGATAGATCAGGATCTCTTCCTCATTGCGGCTGCCATCGGCCACGATCTCTCCGGTTTCATCAGTGATGAAGGAAGAACCGTAGAACAGCAGGGAAGACTGCTGACCGCTGTTTTCCCGGCAGGGCGTGACTTCTTCCAGACCGATGCGGTTGGCGGCGATGACCGGAACCAGATTGGCAGCGGCATGTCCCTGCATGACTCTTCTCCAGTGGCCCATCGAATCAACGCTCAGGATCGGTTCCGAACCGATGGCGGTGGGAAAGAAGATCAGCTCGGCGCCGTCCAGCGCCAGGCAGCGGGCCGTTTCCGGGAACCACTGGTCCCAGCAGATGCCGGCCCCCATTTTCCCGTAGGCAGTGTCAAACACTTTGAAGCCGCTGTTGCCGGGAGTGAAGTAGAACTTCTCCTGATAGTAGTGGTCATCGGGGATGTGGGTCTTGCGGTAGACCCCCAATAAGCTGCCGTCGGCATCGATGAAGGCCAGGGAGTTGTACAGGATGTTGCCGTCTCTTTCATAAAAGCTCACCGGCAGCACCACGTGCAGTTCTTCGGCCAGCCTTCTGGCCATCAGGACCGCCGGGTGTTCATCAACGCTCATGGCATAGCTGTAGTATTCGTATCTTCTTTCCTGGCAGAAGTAATGGCGGTCAAACAGCTCTGGGAGCAGAATGACATTGGCGCCCTTTCCGGCTGCCTGACGGATCAGTTCTTCCGCATGAAGCAGGTTATCCTTCTGTTCTTGGGCGCATTGCATCTGAATGGCCGCAACACGGACGATTCTCATAGGTTATCTCCTTAAGGCAGTACAGGGCACCGTCAGGTGCCCTGTCATCTGTTGCCTGTCTGTTATTCGGCGAACATTACCTGATTCCACAGCTCGGCGAGCTTGGTCTTCAGGGTAAGGTCATCATGATACTCTTCGTCCAGCTCGTAGCCGATTCTCGGAGTATAGGCGTTAATGCCGTAGAACTCGCCGCCCTCGGCGGTCAGTTCATCGATGACGCTCTGCACGTCGGAAGTGTAGCCGACCCAGATGGAATTGGCCTTGGCGACTTCCGGCTCCAGGCA
>JAGAFL010000125.1:0-7189 GCA_017612595.1 Erysipelotrichaceae bacterium
GGTTGGTCAGCCTCTTGATGGTTAAAAGCTGCTGTTCGGTGGTCGCCGTGCCCAGCGAGCAGACGGCGTTGCCGTATCCGCCCCTTTCCAGAGCCATGACATCCATCGGTCCCTCGCAGATGATCATGAACTTCTTTTCCCTGACGATCTCCCTGGCGCGGTGCAGGTTGAACAGCACGTTGCTCTTGCGGAAGACCGGGGTCTCGGAAGTGTTGATGTACTTGCTGGTGGTATCGGGGTCAAGGGTCCTGGCCGTAAAGCCGATCGGGTGGCCGTCACCGTCATAGATCGGAATCATGATCCGGTTGGCGAAGACATCCTTGAGCCCGTAACTGGACATGCGCGCCAGATTGGCCTCAATGATCTCCTTATCCTGATAGCCCTTCTTGGTCAGGTATTTGTTGAGCTTGTCATCGGGCGGGTTGTAGCCGATGGCGTATTTCTCGATCAGATCATCGTCAATGTGACGCTTCTGCAGGTAATCCCGGAAAGGCTTGCCCGCCTTGGTGGACAGTTCATACTGGCAGAAGGCGATGGTCTCCCGGTTGAGCCTGTGGGTCACGCTTTCAATGAAGACCTTCTTGCCGGTATCGCCGAAGTCATACTTGTAGCCGATCTTCTCGGCCACGATCCTGATGGCTTCCGGATAGCTGACGTGCTTGTACTTCTCCACGAACTTGAAGACGTCGCCGACGCTGCCGTTTTCGGCCGGGCAGGAGAAGCACTTGAAGATCTGCAGGCTGGTATTGATGTGCAGGGAAGGGTTATGGTCATCATGAAAGGGGCAATAAGCAACATAGTTATTGCCCTGTTTCATCACGGTAATGTAGCTGCCGATGATTTCCTCGATCCGCGCCCGTGATCTGATGTCCTTAATGACGTCTTCCGGTATTCTGCTCATTTATTTCCTAGAATGCAATCTTTTCGCTGATGTATCTCTCCAGGTCATCGACTCTGACGTTTTCCTGTTCCATGCTGTCACGGTGTCTGACGGTGACCATGCCGGTCTCGGCGGTGTCAAAGTCCACGGTAATGCACATCGGCGTGCCGATGGCATCCTGTCTCCTGTAGCGCTTGCCGATCGATCCGGCTTCATCATACTGAACGTCGAAGTTCCTGGCCAGCCGGGCGTACAGAGCCTGGGCTTCCTCGGACTGCTTCTTGGTCAGCGGCATGATGGCTGCCTTGATGGGCGCCAGGGCCGGATGGAAGTGCATGACGATGCGGCTGTCCTTTTCCAGCTGCTCAACGTCGTAGGCGTTGCAGCAGAAGGTGAGGAACAAACGGTCGACGCCGACGGCCGGTTCAACGCAGTACGGTACGAATTTCTCGTTGGTATAGGGATCCAGATAGGACAGGTCTTCTCCGGAATGCTCCATGTGGCGCTTGAGGTCATAGTCGGTTCTGTCGGCAATGCCCCAGACTTCGCCCCAGCCGAAGGGGAACAGGTACTCGATGTCGCAGGTTCCCTTGGAATAGAAAGCCAGTTCTTCGGGAGTATGGTCTCTCATTCTCATCTTCTCTTCCCTTAAGCCCAGGTCAACGAGCCACTGGCGGCAGAAATTGCGCCAGTAGGGATACCACTTGTCATCCTCACCGGGAGCGCAGAAGAATTCCATCTCCATCTGCTCGAATTCTCTGGTACGGAAGATGAAGTTGCCCGGAGTGATCTCGTTGCGGAAGCTCTTGCCGATCTGGCCGATGCCGAACGGCAGTTTCTTACGCATGGTTCTCTGGACATTCTTGAAGTTAACGAACATGCCCTGAGCGGTCTCAGGACGCAGATAGACGGTGCTCTTGGCATCTTCCAGGACGCCCTGGAAGGTCTTGAACATCAGGTTGAACTGCCGGATGTCGGTCCAGTCCTTGCTGCCGCAGCTGGGGCAGGCGATGTCGTGTTCCTTGATGTATCTGACCATGTCGTCATTGTTCATGGACTCAACGGAGACTTCTTCCTTGGCCTGCTGTTCGATCAGCTGGTCGGCACGGTAGCGGCTCTTGCATTTCTTGCAGTCGATAAGCGGGTCAGCGAAGTTGGCCAGATGGCCGGTAGCGACCCAGACCTGCGGGTTCATCAGGATGGCGCTCTGAATGCCGACGTTATTGAGATCTTCCTGGATGAATTTCTTCCACCAGGCAAGCTTGATGTTCTTTTTCAGGTTAGCTCCCAGCGGACCGTAATCCCAGGTATTGGAAAGGCCGCCGTAGATTTCCGACCCCTGGAAGACAAATCCGGAGGTCCTTAAGTGGTTAACAATTTCCTCAAATGAAAAATCAGTCATATAATCAATCCTCTTCCTATTAAATAAATACCGCCAAAAACAGCGAAAGTAAAACCATTATTCCATTATCTGCTGATATTTATTATTAAATGCCTTTTCAGTAGACGGAAGGCTGCTTTTCGGCCCTCTCCACCGCCTGCTTAAGCGTCAAACCGGTGAAGTCCTGAGCCGCAAAGGTGCGGCCGCTGTGACCGTCGGAAATGAAGGCGCCGACAAGCACTCCCGGCAGGGCGCTTTCGGGCGAATTAGGGGCTGAAGGTCCGCCCAGATCGGTACGGCACCAGCCGGGATCAGTCAGGCTAATGATGATGTCCGTACCCTCATAGTCCTTTCCCAGATCTCTGGTTACCTTGCTCAGCGCCGCCTTGGCCGCTGAATAACCGGCCTGCTGCGGTTCCAGATCAATGCCGCTGGTGGTATTGACGATGCGGCCGAAACCTCTTTCCTGCATCATCGGCAGAAAGTGATAACAGATCATCATCGGCGCCGTCGTATTGATGCGGAAACTGATGTCGTAATCACTGTAAGGCGTTTTCAGATACTCATTGCGATAGGCGATCTGCAGTCCGGCATTGTTGAGTATGATGTCTACCGGCACGCCGGTCTCATCGATCAGCCGGCACATTTCCTCGACCTGATCCATCTCTTCCAGCTGCGCCTGGACGCAATAGGCTTCCACACCCCGCCTGCTCACTTCTTCCAGAACCTTTCTGCAGTGTTCTGCCTTGCGGCTGTGCAGAATCAGATTGCAGCCCAGATCGGCCAGATAAAGGGCGGCCAGATATCCGATTCCCCGGCTGGCTCCCGTGATGAGTGCCCATTTGCCTCTGACGTTAACCATGTTGTTCCCTTCTTTCGTAAGCGGTCACGGCGACCGCATTGGCAGTTTGCTATCTTGGATCTCCGCCGTTAAGGCTCACCAGGGAGCGGTACGAGCGGAAATCGGCATCCAGATATTCCTTCATGAAGCTCATGAGATCCTGGGTTATCGGAAAGCTGTTAAGTCCCAGACCGATGATGCGGTCAAAGACGCTGAAGTCAGCCTTGTTGATGATCCGCTGGCGGCGCAGATATTCGGGATCACTGGCCGGCAGATGCAGCATGCTGTTGCACTTGCTGCAGACAAAGCCGCCGTCATTCACAGACAGGGCAACGATGCCCTCCGTGCTGCCGCACAGGCTGCAGCCGTCAACACTGACGCCCAATCCCGCCTGCTTCAGGGCCAGAGCCAGATACAGATTAAGGACCGTATAGGGCTCTTTACTGCTGTCCAGCAGATCCAGCGCCTTCTTCAGGTCAGCGTATCCGCCCTCCTGGTAAACGCTGTCAGCGATCTCACAGATAAGCGAAGCGATGGCCAGCCGGTCATAGTCTGCCTTGATACCCTTATGCTCATTCACCAGAGACGCGCTCTTGAGCGTCTGGAAGCGGCTGATGGGGTTATAGTCAAATAAAAACGTCGATTCATCAAAGATCTGCGTGGCATAGACGTTCTTACTGGTTATCTTCTTATATCCCTTTACATACAGACCGATGCGGTCATACTCGGATGTATAGACCGTGACAATGGCGTCATTGTCCTTGTAGTCGATCTGTCTTATGACGATTCCCCTTACATTCTCATTCATCGTTTTCCCTGTCGTAATAGCCGAAATTGGCCAGCTGGTATTTCTTGTTGCGCCAGTTCTCCTCCACCGAGACGAAGACCTCCAGGAAGACCTTTTTGTTCAGTCTTTCCTCCAGCTCACTACGGGCGAAAGTGGCGATCTCCTTGAGCTTTTCGCCCCGCTTGCCGATGATGATGCTCTTCTGGGAAGACTTTTCGCAGACGATCAGAGCGTTTATGACGTCAACATCCTTCTTGTGTTCGATGTTCTCAATGGTGACGGCAATGGCATGGGGAATCTCCTGCTCGGTATTGAGCATGATCTTTTCCCTGATGATCTCGCTGATCATGAACTCCTCGGGGTAATCGGAGATCATGTCGCTGGGATAGTACTGAACGTCTTCCTTCAGATAGGACTTGACGGTATTGATCAGTTCCTCAATGTTGCGGCTTCTCAGGGCGCTGACGGGAATTATCTCATCAAACAGTTCAGTATCCACGCCCTGAAGCAGATCAAGAAGTTCGCTCTTGTTGAGCTTGTCAATCTTGTTGACGATCAGAAACTTCGGCAGGTCCATGTCGCGGATGGTATTGATGATGACCCTGTCAGCCCCGTCCAGCGGCTTGGTGGCATCGATCAGCAGCAGCAGCATGTCGACATCCCTGATGGCGTCATAGGCATGCTTGACCATCATCTCATTGAGCTTGGCCTTGGGCTTATGGATGCCCGGAGTGTCGATGAAGACGATCTGGCAGTCTTCCATGGTAAGAATCCCGCGGATGTTGTCGCGGGTGGTCTGCGGTTTCGGTGTGGCAATGGCTACCTTCTTCTGAAGGATGGCGTTGAGCAGGGTGCTCTTGCCGACATTGGGCTTGCCGATGATGGCAACGAAGCCGCTCTTAAAGGCCATTATTCCATGTCCTCTTTGCCGAATGACATCGGAAGCAGCTCGCCGATGGTCTTGATGACGGTCTGCTGACCATTGGAAAGGATGATCGGCGTATATTCGGTCAGAAGCTCGGAAAGCACCTGACGGCAGATGCCGCAGGGCGCGGCAACGGTCTTGCCGTAGGATACGATGGCCAGGGCTACGATGTCGTCCCGGCGGTAGCCGTAGGTATAGGCCGCAAAGACCGCGTTGCGCTCGGCGCAGTTAGTGGCGCCGTAACTGGCGTTTTCCACGTTGGCACCCAGGAAATAGTTGCCGTCTCTGACCAGGCAGCAGGCGCCGACCTTGTAATTTGAATAAGGCGCATAGGCATTCTTGGCAGCGCTGAAAGCCAGGCTGATCAATTCTTTCTGTTCCATAATAATCCCCCTCTAATCATCACGACTGACGATGTCGTCTAGTATTCTCTTCTGATAAGCGATCATTTCGCTTTCCTCTTCACTGTTCTGGTGGTCAAATCCGCACAGATGCAACAGACCGTGGGTAAACAGGAAGCAGATCTCCCTTCTTACCGAATGGCCGTAATCATAAGCCTGCCGGTCCGCGGCGTCGACGTTGATGAAGATGTCGCCCAGTTCCGCCGGGATGAAGTCCTCCCCGCTCTGATCATCAGCCAGAGCGAAGCTGATGACGTCGGTAGTGCGGTCAACGCCCCGGTAGTCACGGTTGATCTGATGCATGCGCCTGTCGGTCACGAAGATCGCGCTGACAGCAGCGTCTTCGGGAAGCTCAAGCACCTTCTGTGCTCTTTCCATGATCCGGCTGAAGTCGTCGCGGTAGCTGACATACCCCTTGCGGCGGCTGTGGTTAAGGACGTTGAGTTCCATGTTCTATTCCACCTTCTCGTAGGCATCGATGATCCGGGAGACCAGCGGATGCCTTACCACGTCATAGTTATGCATGTATACGACATTGATGCCCTCGATGCCGTCTACGATCCTGACGGCCTGCAGCAGGCCGGAAGGCTTGTGGGCGGGCAGGTCGATCTGGGTGATGTCACCGGTGATGATCATCTTGGAATTGAAGCCCAGACGGGTCATGAACATCTTGATCTGCATGGGCGTGGTATTCTGCGCCTCATCGAGGATGACGCAGGCTTCATTGAGCGTCCGGCCGCGCATGTAGGCCAGCGGCGAGATCTCAATGATGTGCTTTTCGATCATCTTCTGCAGGTTATCCTGGCCGCAGAGCACCTCAAAGCTGTCATAGATCGGCCGGAGATAGGGATCGACCTTTTCCCTCAGATCCCCGGGCAGAAAGCCCAGCGATTCGCCGGATTCCACGACCGGCCGGGTAATGATGATCCTTCTGATGGTCCCCTGCTTTAACAGTGACCAGGCATAGCAGACAGCCAGGAAGGTCTTGCCGGTTCCCGCCGGTCCGATGGCGAAAGTAATGACGTTATTCTCAAAGCTGTCATACAGCTTCTTCTGACCGGTGGTACGCAGATAGTATTTCCTTGATCCCGTTCCCGAGACGATGTACTGCTTGTAATAGCTGTCATGAAGCAGGGAAATGAGATCCTGGGTCTCGATGGTTCCCTGGGACTCATAGATCGCCATCAGCGAGGTAATGGTCTTGCGGACATGCTCGGCCGCGGCTTCATCGCTGCAGGACAGCACGCCGTTTTCAAAAGCCAGTGAGCAGCCGTAAAACTCGCCGATCATCTTCAGATTATCGTCATTGTTTCCCAATAGCGCGCTGATGAGCTCAGCGTCGAACTGAGAGAGATCAAGTATTTCCTTAGCCAATATATCTACCTCACGATTAATTATACGTCAAAAAAAGTGGTTATGACACCACTATTTCTTTCTGGCCTTTCTGGCGGCTTCCTGTTTCAGCTTGCGCTTGACACCAGGCTTTACATAGTATTCTCTTTTACGAGCTTCAGCAAGGGTACCATTTCTTGAGACCTGTCTTTTGAAACGACGTAAGGCATCATCAAGACCTTCGTTATCCTTAACTACTACTTTCGGCATTAACTACCCTCCCTTCTGAAACTGTAAAAATACTTTTACCGAAATCATATTACACTAAGAAAAAAGGAAATGCAACGAAAAATGTGATGATTATGGGAAAAAACGCGCACTTTTATCGTATGAAAGCCATAAGAAAACCGGAGGAACTGTCTCTCCGGTCTGAATGGCTTTTTTTCTTTTAGTGAGCAGCCCGGTAACCTTCGATGATCTTGATCCCGGCACTGCATCCCAGCCTTTCGGCTCCGGCATCGATCATCTTCTGAGCGTCTTCGTAGCTTCTGATGCCGCCGGCGGCCTTGACCTTACAGGTATCGCCGACCGTCTTCTTCATCAGGGCGACGTCATGCTCGGTCGCTCCGGCCGTGGAGAAAC
>JAGAFL010000126.1:0-2640 GCA_017612595.1 Erysipelotrichaceae bacterium
AGTGCTTGCGGTGCTCTTCGTCCAGATAGGCTGCGTTGTCGTCCAGATCCCATGGGGAATGTCTGGCTTCATAGCGTCTTTCTCTCTCCATCCAGTCATCGCCGGTTGAAGATCCGATGCTTTCATAGATCTTTTTATTGCTCATGAACTATTCGTGACGCTCCTTTCTTTTTTACCATCCGTGATTTTCCAGCTGCTCACGCAGCACGGCACTCAGGTCATCGACGGACAGCGGGCGGTTGACGAAGACATCAACGCCGCTGTTCTGAATCGTGATGTTCCGACGCGGATCATCGTTGATCAGGCAGATGATCGGCAGTGAGGCGATCTCGCGGACATCGCAGTCTCTGATCATGCGGACGGTCGTAAACACGTCGCTGTAGGACGGCTGGTCGACGGCAATGATGGCGTCAAACACCTTGGCAAACGGGCCGGCCAGCAGTTCCATGGCCAGATAACCGTCATCAATGACATCAATGCGGTAGCCCTTTTCCTTCTTCAGGGCATCGGAAATGGTCCTGACTTCACTGCTCATCGAACCGATGATCATGATGCGGTAGCTCTTGCGCCGCCGCGGCCGGTAAGGCTTGACCGGCTTTCTCTCATAGTTCTCTTCGGCAGCGGGCTGCTCGACCGGCAGTTCGCTGACCACCGGAGCGGTTTCCTCCTCCGGCTTTCCGTGAGCGATCTGGGATGCCACGATGATGTCTTGCAGGCTGGGAAGCGTGTTCTTAGCCTGGTTGCGGCGTTCGCCGCTGTAAGGCTGTACTGTTTCGACGAACGGTGCAGTGGTTATTACTTCCTCGACCGGCAGCTTTTCCACTGCCAGCGGCTTGGCATAGCTCATGGTGTCGGCTGACACTTCGGCAGCGCCGACTTCGCTGATCGCGGTGATCTCCCTGATCGGCTTGACTGCCGGCTTGGCCACCGGCTTCGGTCTCTCGATCGGGCCCAGCGGTGAGATGACAGGCTTGCTGATGATGGTTTCGTTATGACGGCGCTGATGCTCCTGTCTGGCCTTTTCCTTTTCCCGGTCAGCCTCGATCTCCTGATCATACGCCTGCTGGATGGCCGCAAGCGATGTCTGGGTGTCTTCCAGGGAAGGATGAATGCTTTCCAGGAAGTTCTGATTCTCTTCAATGGTTGCCTGGGTTTCCTCCAGAGTATTCTGGATTTCTTCCGACAGCTCCGGTCTTTCCTCAGGCTCTTCGGTTACGACGCTTTCGCTGATCTGGTTCAGAATGTCCTCAATATCCTCGCCGCCGCTTATCTGCGGCTGCGGTTCTTCGACTGCCGGCATGTCGGTTGCCGTTTCTGATTCGATCAGTTCCTCGATCTGTTTCAGTTCGGGGAAGTCCTCAATGAAGGCTTCGTCGGAAATGACGGTTTCTTCGACCGGCTGCGGTTCAGCCTGAGGCTGTTCAGCCATGCCATCGTCCTGCAGGGCTTCGTCAATGCTGTCAAATGTGTATTCAGGCAGCGGTTCAGCGGTTTCTTCCAGCGGCTGCTGATAGACCGGTTCGCTTTCCAGGATCTCCTGCTGTTCGGTGAGCAGGTTTTCATCGGCTTCAGCTTCTTCAGCTTCTTCTTCCTCGCTTACCACCGGCTTGGTTCCGCGCTTGGGCAGGGCCAGGGTCGCAGTCAGCAGGATGATGCTGAACGCCAGATAGATGACCGGAAGCTTTTCGGTAAAGACCTGAACAATGCCGCTGATGAGCATCAGGATGCCGCTGACCAGCGGCAGCGCCGCTTTCTGCTTTCCGCTGAGCACCATGATCACCAGAAGAGCGCCGCACAGCGCAAAGATGACATAGGGAGCCGGCCAGAGTGAGCCTCTGGTCAGGCCGGTCGCCGCGGAGTAGTCGAACAGCAGCATGTAAAAGATATTGACGTCAAGAAGGATGATCACCTGAATGAGGATGAAGATCAGGATCTTGATATCCAGTTTCCGGCCGCAGAGGGTCAGGAAGTAATTGGCGAGCATGTAGCCCAGAATGACGATGAATAGGATGCGGACGGAGCCGACCAGCTTCACGACGTTGTCGGAGAAGGTGACCAGATCCGTGCTGCAGCAGAACCAGATGATCTCCACCAGGCCGTAGGCCAGGGCGATCATCATGACGCTTGTATAGTTATCGTCGGTGCGGCGATTGGTCAGGGCCGCAATGAAAGATATGACCGTCAGAGCGGTCAGGCAGCCTATCAGTACTTTTCCATATAACGTCGCAAACATTTACCGATACCTTTTCTATCTTATTCTATACGAAAACAGTACTTTAGTGAATATTTCCCAACAAATAATGCCCCTATTATTGCCATTTTCCCTTTCCTACAGGTTCCGCTGTCCCGGCAAGATACTAAAGAGAGGCCAATTGTGTTAAGATATTTACGGCAGGCGATAACATGAGCAAGTATTTTAAGTTTGAAGTGACCCACTGCTGCCCCCATACCAAGGCCCGTACCGGACTGATCAGTACACCGCACGGCATCGCGGAAACACCGATGTTCATGCCGGTGGGAACGGCGGCTTCCGTAAAGTTCGTCTCTCCCGAGGAACTCTACGACATGAAGGCGCAGGTCATTCTGGCCAACACCTACCACCTGTGGCTGCGCCCGGGTACGGAAGTGCTGGAGATGGCC
>JAGAFL010000011.1:0-4228 GCA_017612595.1 Erysipelotrichaceae bacterium
ACCAGAGCCCTGCTCAACAACATGGTCGTCGGTGTGTCCGAAGGATTCAAGAAGGAACTGGTCATCACCGGTGTCGGTTACAGAGCAGCTGTGGAAAACAACGTTCTGACCCTGAACATGGGTTACTCACACCCGGTGGTCATCAAGGCCGAACCCGGTCTGACGATCGAATGCCCGAAACAGCAGGAGATCATCGTCAGCGGAATCGACAAGCAGAGAGTCGGCGAATTAGCCGCCAACATCAGAGCTGTCAGAAAGCCTGAGCCGTACAAGGGCAAGGGCATTGCCTATAAGGGCGAGCACATCCGCCGCAAGGAAGGCAAGACTGCTGCCGCAAGCAAGTAGGAAAGGAGACATGAAGAATGATTAAGAACGCATTAAGAAATGAAGAAAGAATCCGTCGTCATGCCCGCGTCCGCACCAAGGTAGCAGGTACGCCGGAATGCCCGCGTCTGAACGTCTTCCGTTCCAACGCCAACATCCACGCTCAGATCATCGATGATGTCAATGGCAAGACCCTGGTCGCTGCCAACTCCGTCGAGATGAAGCTGGAAAACGGCGGCAACGTCGAGGCAGCCAAGCAGGTCGGCAAGAAGATCGCTGAAAGAGCTCTGGAAAAGGGCATCAAGGAAGTCGTATTCGACCGTGGCGGCTACGCCTATCACGGCAGAGTACAGGCCCTGGCTGACGCAGCCAGAGAAGCCGGTCTGGAGTTCTAGGAGGAAAGCACATGTCAGAATTAGTTGAAAACAAAGTTGAAAACAAAGTCGTAAATGAAGCTGAAGCTGCTGCTCCTCAGACAGAAGCCAGAAGCGATGAGCGCAGAAATGACCGCCGCGGCGGCAGAGACGACCGCAGAGGTCCGCGCCGCGACAATGACAGAAGAGGCAGAAGACCCGAACGTCCCGAAAAGGAATTCGAGGAAAGAGTCGTCAAGATCAACCGCATTACCAAGGTCGTCAAGGGCGGCCGCAGAATGAGATTCTCCGCTCTGGTCGTTGTCGGTGACAAGAAGGGCCGTGTCGGTTTCGGTACCGGTAAGGCCAAGGAAGTTCCGGATGCCATCAGAAAGGCAACCGAAGCTGCCACCAAGAACGTCTTCAAGGTAAAGCTGGTAGGAACTACCCTGCCGCATGAGACAGTTGGCGAATACGGCGCTGCCAAGGTCGTCATCCGTCCCGCTGCTGACGGTACCGGCGTCATCGCCGGCGGTCCGGTAAGAGCCGTGCTGGAGCTTGCCGGTGTCAGCAACATCCTCTCCAAGTGCCTGGGCTCCAGGACTCCGATCAACCTGGTCAGAGCTACCTGCAACGGCCTGAAGAACATGAAGTCCCTTGAAGAGGTTTCCAACCTGAGAGGCCTGGAGGCCAAGCAGGTCCGCTACTAGGAGGTCGTGAGTTATGAAGTTACATGAATTACAGTATACCGAAGGTTCACGCAAGGATTCATTCCGCCTCGGCCGCGGCCAGGGTTCCGGAAACGGCAAGACTGCCGGCAAGGGATCCAAGGGTCAGAAAGCCAGAAGCGGCGGCCTGAGAAAGGTCGGCTTCGAAGGCGGTCAGACTCCGCTGGCAAGACGTCTGCCGAAGCGCGGATTCACTAATTTTGCTCGCATTGAATATGCGATCGTTAACCTCGATCAGCTCAACAGATTTGCCGATGGCACCGAAGTCACTCCGGCTCTGCTGCATGAAGTTGGTCTGGTTAAGAATTTAAAAGATGGTTTGAAAGTATTGGGCGAAGGCGAATTGGAAAAGAAGCTGACCGTTAAGGCCAACAAGTTCTCAAAATCTGCCGTTGCATTGATTGAAAAAGCAGGCGGCAAAGCTGAGGTGATCTAATATGATCAAAACCGTCATCTCCTTATTCAAGAATAAGGATATACGTAACAAGATCCTGTTTACACTGGGAATGCTGTTCGTCTTCCGTCTGGGAGCGGCCATCACCTTACCCGGCGTAAACCCGGATAAGCTCGTCAGCGGCCTTTCAGACAACTCTCTGGTGGCCATGATGAACATTCTCGGTGCCGGCAGCTGGCAGACCTTCTCCATCTTCTCGATGGGTGTCGGTCCCTACATCACTGCCTCCATCGTCATCGAACTGCTCGCCATGGATGTCATTCCGGCTCTCACTGAGCTGGCCAAGGACGGCCAGAAGGGCCGTCAGCAGATGGACAAGATCACCCGTTATCTGGCCGTCGTGCTGGCCTTCGTACAGGCCTACACGCTGACCCTGACCTTTGACAAGTCCTACGGCATCCTGACCAACAGCTCGATCACCATGTACCTGTATTGCGCTACCATCCTGACCGCCGGCTCGTTCGCGCTGGTCTGGATCGGTGACAGGATCGCGGCCTTCGGCATCGGCAACGGCATCTCCATGATCATCTTTGCCGGCATCGTCGCCAACCTGCCCTATCAGTTCTACTCGTCTTTCATGACGCTGGTTGACCTGAGCGCGGAAAGTTCTGTGATTTTCCAGGGCATCATCAAGTTCCTTCTGCTGGTATTAGTTTACGTTGCCATCATCATTCTGGTCATCTTCACTGACACTGCTCAGAGAAAGATCCCGATCCAGTATTCCAGCTCCTCCAACAGAGGCGGCCGCAGAGACATCAACGTACTGCCGCTGAAGATCAACAGCGCTTCCGTCATCCCGGTCATCTTCGCTTCCACCATCATGGTGGCTCCGAAGACCATCATGACGCTCATCAGCAACATGAAGTCCTTCAAGGCGACTGATTTCACCAACAAGCTCATTGAGATCTTCGACTTCATCGCCGACTTCACCAAGCCGGGCGGACTGATCATCTACGTAATACTGATCTATGCCTTCACGTTCTTCTACACCAACCTGCAGGTTGACCCGGAGAAGATCAGTGAGAATCTGAACAAGTCGGGTGCCTACATTCCGGGCATCAGACCGGGAGCGGAAACGAAGCAGTATGTTTCCAAGGTCCTTAACCGCATTACGGTTCTCGGTGCCCTGTTCCTCTGCTTCATCGCTGCCTTACCGTATCTGCTCAGCATGTTCACGGACATCCCCAGCACCATCACTATCGGCGGCACCAGCATCATCATCGTGGTCGGCGTTGCCCTGGAGACGGTCAAGGATCTGGAAGACCAGCTGACGCAGAAGGAATACAAGGGTTTCATGAAGAGGTAATCAGCCATGCTGAGAATGCTTATCATGGGACCGGCGGGCGCCGGCAAGGGCACGGTATCCGAAAGGATCTGCGCCGACTATAAGGTACCCCACATCTCCACCGGAGATATGTTCCGCGAAGAACTCAGAAACAACACCCCGCTGGGACAGCAGGCCCAGGCTTACATGAGCCAGGGACTGCTGGTCCCGGACGAGGTGACCATCGCGATGGTAAAGAGCCGTCTGTCACGCCAGGACTGCGCCGACGGCTACCTGCTGGACGGCTTCCCGAGAAGCCTGCCGCAGGCGATTGCCATCAGCGACCTTGACATTGACGCTGTCATCAACCTCAAGATCGATGAGCAGCTGCTGGTCGATAGAATTGTCGAAAGAAGGATCTGCCGCAACTGCGGCGCGATCTACAACCGCGTCAGCCTTCCCAGTAAGGTTGAAGGCGTCTGCGACAACTGTGGCGGCGAACTCTATCAGAGAGGCGACGACACTTACGAAGCACTCAGAGTAAGGCTTGACTCATACCACAACGAGACCCAGGCAGCCGTGGATTACTTCCGCGACATGGGAATCGTCTATGACGTCAACGCCGGACAGGGCAAGGAAGAAGTCTACCGAGACGTTCAGGCGGCCCTGGCCAAGGTAAAGGGGGAAGAGTAAGCGAGCATGGCAGATAAGAGCGATGTCATTGAAGTTGAAGGCGTAGTGGAAGACACCCTTCCCAATGCCCAGTTTAAGGTGAAACTGCCCAATGGACACACGATATTGGCCCACGTTTCCGGTAAAATCCGCATGAACTACATCCGCATTTTACCGGGCGACCGTGTCACAATGGAGATTTCACCGTATGATCTAACACGTGGGCGCATTACATTCAGACATAAGTAATGTAGGAGGTAAACTTATGAAAGTAAGACCGTCAGTAAAACCAATGTGTGACAAGTGCCGCGTCATCAAGCGCAAGGGCCGTGTCATGATTATTTGTGAAAACCCCAAGCACAAGCAGAGACAGGGTTAATCGGAGGAAAAAGAGAATTATGGCTCGTATAGCTGGAGTAGACATCCCGCGCGA
>JAGAFL010000127.1:0-4169 GCA_017612595.1 Erysipelotrichaceae bacterium
ATGTTCTTGCCTCACTTTCTAACAAACACGCTATTTAATATTTTACCTGATTTATCGGTTTTTGCAAACGGAGTTCTGCCGTTACTGCTCTCTGCGGTGCCAGTCGTAGGCAATCCGCGGGGAACCGTCGAGCAGGTAGATGATCCCTCATCGGCGGAATCCGTTGGCTTCCAGAACTCTCTGCATGGGGATGTTGTCCTGATGGGTGTCGGCGCGCAGGTAGTCCATTGCGCTCTTGCAGTAGTCAAAGCAGGCCTTTCCTACGCCCCTGACGCAGCCGTTGGAGCCCAGGCGGTGAATGGTGCCGTAAGGCTGATCGCTGTGCCAGCTGCCGCCTTCCACATGGCTGTAGGTCGGATCCTGGCCGATGATGAAGGCGAAGACCCCGGCAATCATTCCGGTTTGCCTGCAGACATAAAGATTGCCGTTTTCGATGTCCTGACGGACCAGTTCCGGCTGCGGATAACCGTTGATCCACTGGTTCATATTGCCGTTAAGGCGCATGAAGCGCCTGGCAGCATCATAAACCTCCATGATCTCATTCAGATCCTCGATCCGGGCCTTGGCGATCTCCATGCTTTCACCTCCATAAACATTATAGATTCACCCTGCCGAAAGTCCCAGCGGAATGCAACAACTTCGCTCGATAAGGCGCAGGCCGGGCTGCTGTGATATAATATAAGGTAATTAAAGTATCAAAACGGAGGTTTGGCATGAACGGCAGAAACAGAACATCTGACAGATTCCTTCGCATCCTTACGGCTGGACTGCTGGCTGTTCTCTTTCTTGTTACGGCGCCCGCCGTAAAGGCGGAGAGTCTGGGAACCCCGACCGTTGACCCGCTTGACCCCGACAACAGCTACAGCGCCATTCTCTACAACAACACCAACGGCCTGCCCACCTCGGAAGCCAACGACATCGCTGAGACTTCCGACGGTTTCATCTGGATCGGCAGCTACAGCGGTCTGATCCGCTATGACGGCAACACCTTTGAACGGATGAATTCCACCAGCGGCATTACCAGCGTCATCAGCCTTCTGGTCGACAGCGAAGACCGCCTGTGGATCGGAACCAATGACCACGGTCTGGGAATCCTGGAAAAAGGCAGCTTCCGGCGCTGGGGACTGGAGGACGGCCTGACTTCCGTGAAGATCAACGACATCACCGAAGACGACAACGGCATAATCTACCTCGCCACGCCCAACGGCATCATGACCGCCACACCCGACGGCACTTTCACGCCCCTTACCGACGGCCCCATCGATGGTATCTACGCCGAGACGCTGGTAAAGGGCGCTGACGGACTGATTTACGGCATCAGCAACACCGACGACTTCTTCGTCCTGCTTAACGGCAGGCTTTACAGCTACATCAGCCACACGGAAAGCAAGATCAGCGGCGTGCTATACATCTGCCCGGACAGAAACAGCCCGGGATACATCTACATCGGTACCGACAGTTCGAGTCTGTACTACGCCCACATCAGTTCCAACTTCATCATCACCAGGGAATGGGACATCTCCCCGCTGAACAACATCGCCGACATCAAGCAGTTCGGCGATCACATCTGGATCACGGCCCGCAACGGCATCGGCGTCATGACGCAGGATGGCTTTACCACCCTCAATGATCTGCCGATCAACAATTCCGTCGGCCACATGATGAAGGATTACGAAGGAAACATCTGGTTTACCTCATCCCGCCAGGGCGTCATGAAGCTGGTTCCCAACCGCTTCGTCAGCGTCTTTGAAAAGTATCATGTCAACAGCACCGTCGTCAACAGCACCTGCATGAGCGATGAGGGGTTGCTGTTCATCGCTACCGACACCGGTCTGATCGTCCTGGACGACCAGCAGCAGCTCAGCGAGCTTCCCCTTAGCAGCGCTCATACCGCTTCCGGTAAAAAGCTCAGTACCGGCGATCTCATCGATCTGCTCAGAGGATACCGGATCCGCTCCGTCATCCGTGACCGGGAGAACCGGATCTGGATCTCCACCTGGAGAGGAGTCGGCCTGGTCTGCTATGACCACGGCAGTATTGTTACCTACACCGAGGAAGACGGCCTGATTTCCAACCACATCCGCGCCATCTGTGAGAAAGACGACGGCGACATCGTGGTAGCCCTGACCGGCGGGGCCAGCGTCATCCGCGACGGCAAGGTGACTGCCAGTTACCAGAAGAGCTACGGCATCGCCAATGAAGAGACTCTGACCGTAACGTCCGCTCCCAACGGCGATATTCTCATCGGCTCTAACGGCGGGGGCATCTACATCGTCAACGAGATGGGCTTAAAGCACATCGACGTTGATGACGGTCTTTCTTCCGGCATCATCATGCGCATCAAGTACGATGAGCGCAACCAGGTTTTCTGGATCGTCACCAGTAATTCCCTGGCCTTCATGACCATGGATTACCAGGTAAAGACCATCACCAACTTCCCCTATTCCAACAACTTCGACCTCTATCAGAACGCCCAGGGCGACATGTGGATCCTTTCCAGCAACGGCATCTACGTCATCAGTTCTGAAGCCCTGATGGAAAACGCCGAAGATCTCAGCCCCGTTCACTATTCACTGGCCAACGGCCTGCCCACCATCTCCACCAGCAACTCCTACAGCGAGCTGACCGATGAAGGCATTCTCTATCTGGCCGGAAACAGCGACGTGGCCAGGGTAAACATCAACGAACCGCTGGAGAACATTTCCGACATCAAGATATCCATTCCCTACGTCGAGGCGGACGGCGTGCGCCTGTACCCCGACAAAAACGGCATGATCACCCTGTCCTCCGAGGTCAAGAAGCTGACTGTCTACAGTTACGTATACAATTACCTGCTCACCGACCCGCTGGTTTCCTACCAGCTCAAGAACTTTGACGCGGAACCGGTCAGGATGCTGCGCAGCCAGCTTGATCCGGTCAGCTACACCAACCTGCCAGGCGGCACCTACGAGTTTGAACTGCAGCTGATGGATTCCCTGGGTCTGAACAGCCGCAGCGTCTCCGTTACCATCGTCAAGAAGAAGGCTCTTCACGAACACGCGCTGTTCTACGTCGTCTCCCTGATTCTGACAGGCATAATCTTCAGCAAGATCGTCCACGCCATCATGAGCAGGCAGAGACGGATCCTGGAGAACAAGCACCGCGAACAGGTTTATAAAGAAAGACTGGTCACCGAACTGCAGACGGCCAACCGCATTCAGTCCAGCATGCTGCCGCACATCTTCGCGCCGTTCCCGGATAGGACCGAATTCGACATCTTTGCCATGATGGATCCGGCCAGGGAAGTCGGCGGCGACTTCTATGACTTCTTCCTGGTTGACGATGACCATCTCTGCATGATCATTGCCGACGTCTCCGGAAAGGGCATACCGGCGGCGCTGTTCATGATGGCTTCCAACATCATCCTGAAGAACTTCGCCATGATAAAGCAGTCGCCGGGCGAGATCCTGAGCAACGCCAATGAAGCGCTGTGTACCAATAACCAGGAAGAGATGTTCGTCACCGTCTGGCTGGGCATCTTGGAGATCTCCAGCGGCATCATCACCGCTGCCAATGCTGGACACGAATACCCCGTCATCGATCAGGACGGACGATATACTCTCTACAAGGACCGGCATTCGCTGGTTCTGGGCGGACTGAAGGACATTAAGTTCCCTGAATATCAGATCAAGATGAAACCCGGCGACCGGCTGTTCGTCTATACTGACGGTCTGCCGGAAGCCACCGACAGCAATAACGAAATGTTCGGCAACGACCGGATGCTGGAAGCGCTCAATCAGAATTACGGCGATACGCCGGAACAGCTATTACCGCACGTCAGCGAAGCCGTTGATCAGTTCGTTCAGGACGCCGAGCAGTTTGACGACCTGACGATGATGTGCTTCCGTTACAACGGCACTTCAGGGAAATGAAATCCCCACAATAATGCAGAAAAAAAACAGGTTTCCGAGAAGCCTGGTTTTCTTTATCCGTACACCTTGTTTCCTCTGACGTAGGTCGCCCTGACGTTAAAACTGTCATCCAGCAGGACCATGTCAGCATCATAGCCCTCACACAGTTTGCCCTTGCGCTGCTGGCAGCGGGCGATGACGGCGGGATTCATCGAGGCCATCCGCACGATTTCATTATAGGAGCAACCGGTCAGCCGGCGCAGGACGCTGATGCTCTCA
>JAGAFL010000128.1:0-8544 GCA_017612595.1 Erysipelotrichaceae bacterium
AGAAGCAGATGAAGGCCGAGAGAGAAAAGAGAGAGGCCATCCTGAAGGCCGAAGGTGAGAAGCAGTCAGCGATCACCAGAGCCGAAGGTGAGAAGGAATCGGCGATCTTAAGAGCTGAGGCCGTCAAGGAACAGCGGATCAGGGAAGCTGAAGGCGAGGCCAAGGCCGTCGAGAGAATGGCCCAGGCCAAGGCAGAGGCGATCAGACTGGTGAACAGCGCCCAGCCGTCAAGTCAGTATCTTTCACTGCGCTCCCTGGAGGCAGCTGAGAAGATGGCTGACGGCAACGCCACCAAGATCATCGTCCCTTCCGATCTGCAGAATCTGGCCGCTACGGTCGCTGCCGTCACGGAAACAATAAAGAAGTAATCATGAGAAGCCTGTCGGTAGATGGGCTTTTTATGTGAAGGAGAAAACCGCGATGAAAGGGAAAAAACTTAACGTCAAAAGACTGATGGGCATTCTCTTTCTGCTGGT
This sequence comes from Erysipelotrichaceae bacterium, assembly GCA_017612595.1. Classification (GTDB taxonomy): domain Bacteria; phylum Bacillota_I; class Bacilli_A; order Erysipelotrichales; family Erysipelotrichaceae; genus UBA1783. The sequence goes on from JAGAFL010000128.1 coordinate 477, forward strand.
TTCGCTGATCATGGCCGGCATCAGGCTGACCATGGATCCGTACGATTATTCCGGCGCCGCAGCCTTTGACATTCACGGGTCACATGACAACCGGGCTGTCTGCGTTGAGATCGAGGCTCTGGAAGAGTCCTTTGCCCACGATGATGAGCTGCTGTACTGCCTGGGTTATGGAGGTTCAGCGGCATACGTCATCGCCCTGCCGGCCGAGACACTGGAAGCTCTCCGGCAGAAGGAACACTTCATATCCAGCGATCAGCTTCTGATGATCTTCGATCAGCCCCAGATGCTGACCGGCTGCAGTCAGTCCCTTTCTTCCAGACTGAGAAAGCTGATCATGGACGAATATCATCTTGATGAAGCCCAGCTCGGGCAGAACCTTGGCGAGAGCTTTCTGGCCGTCGGCCAGCCGGTTAACCGGGATAAGGCCGCCGTCCTGACTGCCGGTGCCGCCATCTTACTGACCGCCGGCATTGTCTGCCTGCTGAAGAAAGGAAAAAGGACCCGATAGGGAGAAGAATGGCGGTTTTGGGGTTTGTAAAGGACCCGTCCATCTGCTAGAATAAAAGTAGAAAAAGACATATATCATTTTCGGATGAAGGGACCGGGAGAGACCAGATGCTGGCGCCGAAGGGGAAGCAGAAACTCTCAGGCAAAAGGACCGGTTCTGGACGAAACTCTGGAGAGCGTAAGCACCAAAGAAGCAATCCTCCGGGAGAATCTTTCAGGTAAGACACAGAGGCAGGGAATTATTTCTCTGCCTCCGTTTTGCATAAGGAGAAATACATTATGGAACTTAAAACCCCGCTGTATGATGAGCATGTGGCCCTGGGCGGCAAGATCGTACCCTTTGCCGGCTATCTTCTGCCGGTCCAGTATCCCACCGGCGTGATCAGGGAACACATGGCTGTCCGCACCGCTGCCGGTCTGTTTGATGTCTCGCACATGGGCGAGATCACCTTCCGGGGACCGACGGCCCTGCAGTCGCTCAACCACATCATCACCAACGACTATGCCGGCATGCCCGTCGGCAAGGTCCGCTACGGCATCATGTGCAACGAAAGGGGCGGCGTCATCGACGATCTGATCGTCTACAAGTTCGCCGAAGACTATTACTTCGTCGTCGTCAACGCCTCCAACCGCCACAAGGACTTTGCCCACATGAAGGCCAACATTCTGGGGGGAACCGAGATCGCCGACATTTCCGACGATCTGGCTCAGGTAGCCCTGCAGGGGCCCAAGGCCTTTGAAATCATGGGTCAGCTGCTGGAGGAGCAGGACATCCCCCAGAAGTACTACACGGCCAAAGAGCACGTGCTGATCGACGGCATGGACTGCATCATCTCCTATACCGGCTATACCGGCGAAAAGGGCTTTGAGATCTATACGGCCAAGGAGAATGCGGTCAGGCTGTGGCGGCTGCTGTTAGAGACCGGGGAACCGCTGGGACTGATTCCCTGCGGACTGGGAGCCCGCGACACGCTGCGTCTGGAAGCGGCCATGCCGCTGTACGGACACGAGATGGACGACGAGATCTCGCCGCTGGAGACCAACCTGAACTACGGCGTCAAGATGAACAAGGAAGAGTTCATCGGCAAAAAGGGCCTGGAAACCAGAGGCGAACCCCAGATCACCCGCGTCGGTCTGCAGATGGTGGACCGCGGCATCATGCGGGAACATCAGGACGTCTATGTCGGCGAAGAAAAGGTGGGTCATACCACCAGCGGAACCATGTGCCCGTATGTCAACAAGGCCGTGGCCATGGCCCTGATCGACAGAAAGTACAGTGACATCGGCCAGATCGTGGAAGTTGATGTCCGGGGAAGGAAACTGAAGGCGGAAGTCATCGCGCTGCCTTTCTATAAAAGAGAAGATAAATAATTGAGGAGGAAGAAAGAACATGTTTAACACACCCGAAGAACTCAGATATGCCAAGACCCATGAATGGGTGAAGGAAGAAGAAGGCCTGGCCGTCATCGGCCTGACCGATTACGCTCAGGACGCCCTCGGCGACATCGTCTTCGTCAATCTGCCGATGGAAGGCGACGTGTTTACCGCCGGAGAGAGTTTCGCGGACGTTGAGTCCGTCAAGGCCGTTTCCGACGTCTACGCTCCCGTCAGCGGCACGGTTGCCGAAGTAAACCAAGAACTGCTGGACAACCCGGCAGCGATCAACGAAGACCCCTACGGCGCCTGGCTCATCAAGATAAGAGATGTTCAGTATGACGAAGAGCTGCTGGACAGCGAAGCCTATCAGAAAGTCTGCGAAGAAGAACACGAGGCCTAGAAGATGGGCCGCTATGTAATATCATCGCCAAAGCAGCAGAAGGAAATGCTCAGGGAGATCGGGGCGGAAAGCCTGGAAGATCTCTATCAGGCCGTTCCCGAAGCCGCCAAGCTCAGAAAGCTTGATCTGCCGGAAGGAATGAGCGAACTGGAAGTCGGTCAGAAAGTCAGAAACATGGCCGCTGCCAACCGGAAGTACGACCGGATCTTCCGCGGAGCCGGTGCCTACAGTCACTACATTCCCGCGATAGTGCGCTCCGTGACCGCCAAGGAACAGTTCGTCACCACCTATACTCCCTACCAGGCGGAGATCTCTCAGGGCGTTCTGCAGTCGATCTTCGAGTATCAGACCCAGATCTGCGAGCTTACCGGTCTGGATGTTTCCAATGCCTCGGTCTATGACGGCGCCGTCGCCATTGCCGAAGCCATCTTCATGACGCAGGAGCGGAAGAAGAGCACCATCCTGATGAGCGAAAACCTCAATCCGGAATACATCGCCGTCGCCAGAACCTACTGCGAAAGCCGCAACGTAGAGATCAGGATGCTCGCCAGCGAAGCAGGACGCACCTCCATCGACGACCTGCAGAAGCAGCTCAATGAGGAAACCGCTGCCGTCGTCATTCAGTCTCCCAACTACTACGGCATCATTGAAGATGTTGAACAGCTGGCTCAGAAGGCCCATGAGGCCGGAGCCCGGCTGATCCTTTCCGCCAATCCCATTGCCCTGGGCCTGCTCAGGAGCGCCGGGGAACTGGGGGCGGACATCTGCGTCGGCGAAGGCCAGCCTCTCGGCCTGCCGTTAGGTTTCGGCGGTCCGTATCTTGGCTTCATGGCCTGCCGGAAGGAACTGATGCGCAAGCTGCCGGGCCGCATCGTCGGCCAGACCGTCGATCATGACGGCCGGCGCTGCTATGTCCTGACTCTTCAGGCCCGTGAGCAGCACATCCGCCGTGAGAAGGCGTCATCCAACATCTGTTCCAATGAGGCCCTGTGCGCGTTGACCGCTTCCGTCTATCTGGCGGCTGTCGGTCCCGACGGCCTCAGACAGGTCGCCGTCAACAGCAGTTCCCATGCTCATTACCTGCAGAAAAAGCTGGCTGAGGCCGGCTATCCGCTGGTCTACGATCAGCCCTTCTTCCATGAATTTCTGGTCCGTGTTCCCCATGCCCGCCTGGTCGAGGAAAAACTGGCCGAAAAGGGCATCCTCAGCGGTCTGGTGATCGGCGAGGACAGAATGCTGTGGTGCGCCACGGAGCTCAACAGCAAGGCCGACATCGATGAGGTCGTGGCCTTAGTGAAGGAGGTTGGCTGAAAATGAAACTGCTGTTTGAAATCAGTAAACCCGGACGTCACCAGGATCTGATTCCCGGATGCGACGTCGAGACATTTGAATTTGATGAGAAAGATCTGCGCCAGAGCGCGCCCAGGCTGCCTCAGCTCTCGGAAGTAGAGCTGGACCGCCACTATTCCGCTCTGGGCAGACAGGTGCACGGAGTAAATGACGGACCCTATCCGCTGGGCTCCTGCACGATGAAATACAATCCGCAGATCGACGAGCAGATGGCCGCTCTTGAAGGCTTCGCCGGCATCCATCCCCTGCAGCCGCTGGACAGCGCGCAGGGATGCCTGGAAGTGCTGCATGATGCCGGTAAGCTGCTGTGCGAGATCACCGGCATGGCGGCGATGACCTTCCAGCCGGCCGCCGGCGCGCATGGCGAATATACCGGCCTGCTGCTGATCAGAAAGTACCATCTGGATCACGGTGACGGGAAGCGTACCAAGATCATCGTTCCCGATTCCGCTCACGGAACCAATCCGGCCAGCGCCACGATGGCGGGCTTTGAAGTCGTCAACATTCCTTCCAATGACCGGGGAGGCGTTGACCTGGAAAAGCTCAGGGAAGCCGTCGGTGAAGACACGGCCGGACTGATGCTGACCAATCCCAATACCCTGGGCCTGTTTGACCCCAACATTCTGGAGATCACCCGCATCGTTCATGAAGCCGGCGGTCTGTGCTACTATGACGGCGCCAACATGAACGCCAACATGGGCCGGGTAAGACCGGGCGACATGGGCTTCGACTGCATTCACCTCAACCTGCACAAGACCTTCGCCACCCCGCACGGCGGCGGCGGTCCGGGTGCCGGACCCGTTGGATGCAAGGATTTCCTGCGCGCCTATCTGCCTTCACCGCTGGTAGATAAGCAGGATGGGAAATACGTTCTGATCAGACCGGAAAAGACCATGGGACAGGTCAGAAGCTTCCAGGGCAACTTCCTGGTCGTCGTCAAGGCTCTGACCTACATCCTGACTCTGGGCAGGGAAGGAATCATTGAGGCCAGCGGCAATGCCGTGCTCAATGCCAACTACCTGATGGAAAAGCTGAAGAAATACTATGACGTTCCCTACGGCGATCAGAAGTGCATGCACGAATTCGTCATGTGCCTGCAGGGTCTGAAGAACGAGACCGGCGTTTCCGCCATGGACATCGCCAAGGGCTCGCTGGATTTCGGCATCCATCCTCCCACCATGTACTTCCCGCTGATCGTCCACGAAGCGCTGATGCTGGAACCGACGGAAACGGAAAGCCGGGAGTCCCTGGATGAAGTCATCGACATCTTCGTGAAGCTGCATCAGCTGGCGCATGAGGATCCCGCCTATCTCAACAGCGCTCCCCATAAGTGCGCCATCAGCCGCCCGGACGAAGTGCAGGCGGCCCGCAGCCCGATTCTGAAATACGAATTCTAGAACATGATCAGCAGGCTGAAGGTGATCACCTCACCGCAGACTTACCCCTATTACAATCTGGGACTGGAGCTCCATCTGCTGGAAACGGCAGCTGAAGGCGAGTGCATCCTTTATCTGTGGCGCAACCGCCGCAGCGTCGTTGTCGGCCGCAATCAGCTGGCCGAAAACGAATGCGACCGCCGGGCGCTGGAAGCCGACGGCGGCTTTCTGGTCCGCCGTAAAAGCGGCGGCGGAGCTGTTTACCACGATCTGGGAAACCTGAACTTCACCTTTCTGATGCCCACGCCGGAATTCGATGAGGCCAGGCAGAGCGAAGTGATACTGAAGGCCATGGGCCATCTGGGACTGGACTGTCAGAAGACCGGCCGCAACGACCTGCTCATTGACGGCCGCAAGTTCTCCGGACATGCCTACTATCACCATCAGGGTCACAGCTACCATCACGGCACCATCATGCTGGATGTCAGCATGGACGATCTGGAGAAATACCTGCATGTCTCTCGGCTGAAGCTGCGGGACAGGCATGTCAGATCAGTGCGCTCCCGGGTGATCAATCTCCGGGAACTTAAGGGCGATCTGACCATGGATCAGCTGAAATCGGCGCTGACGGACAGCTTTGAAGAAGTCTACGGCCGGAAAACTGAAACGCTGACCGCTGGCGATCTGGACGAAGGCAGGATCGAAGAATATCAGCAGATGTTCGCGTCGCCTGAATGGATAAATGACCGGATCAGGGAATACCGCTGCCGGGCGGAAAACCGCTATGACTGGGGCGTGATCCGGATCGATTACGACCTGGAAGACGGCGTGATAACCGGCTGCGCCATCCATACCGACAGCCTGCAGGCTGATTACCTCAGCGAACTGCCCGAGATCATTGCCGGCAAAAGGCCGGAGCAGCTGAGAGAGGTTCTCACGGACAGTCAGTACGGACAGATTAACAGCGACATCGCTGATCTGCTGAACGGAAAGGAGCAATCATGAAATACGACATTGCGATAATCGGCGCCGGGCCGGGCGGCTACACCGCGGCCTTCAAGGCGGCCGATGAGGGACTGAGCGTCGTCATCTTCGAGAAGGACCGTTTCGGCGGTACCTGCCTTAACCGCGGCTGCGTTCCCACCAAGGCGCTGCTGAAAAGCGCCACTCTGCTCAGCGAGATCAGAAATGCCGGAACCTTCGGCATCAGCGTGACGGAAGTCAGCCATGACATGCAGGCCATGGCCATGCGCCGCGATCAGATCGTCGAGCGCCTGCGCGCCGATCTGGAAAAGGCAGTGAAAGCCAAAAAGATCACCCTGGTCACCGGCCAGGCGGTGATAACCTCGCCGCAGACGGTGGAATGCGGGGGTGAAGAATACCAGGCGCAGAACATCATCATTGCCACCGGTTCGCAGGTCTCCCTGCCGCCGATTCCCGGCATTGATTCCCCGCAGGTCATAACCTCCAATCAGCTGCTGGAAAGACAGGAGATCGACTATCAGTCTCTGACCATCATCGGCGCCGGCGTCATCGGCGTTGAGTGTGCTTCGATCTACCTGGCGCTGGGAAGGCCGGTCACCATGATCGAAATGGCTGACCGCATCCTGCCGACCATGGATCCCGAGATCGCCCAGCGGCTGAGCGCCCATCTGAAGAAGCGGGGCGCCGTCATCGTGACCGGTGCCCGGGTAAGCGCCATTGAAGGCGACACAGTATGTTACCTGGACCGCAAGGGTCAGCAGTGCCGCTGCAGCAGCGAAGCCATCCTGGTGGCCACCGGCAGAAAAGCTTCCGTTGAGGGCCTGCTTGGCGAAGGCGTCAGCCTGGAAGTCAGCCGGGGAATCGTCGCTGACGGAAACGGCAGGACATCCGCGCCGCACATCTACGCCATCGGCGATGCCGTCAGCGGCAACATTCAGCTGGCTCACGTGGCCATGGCCCAGGGAGAAAACGTCATTGACATCATTCAGGGACGTCAGCCGTCCGTGGACATGAAGACGGTGCCCAGCTGCCTGTACACCGATCCGGAAGCGGCCAGCGTCGGCCTTTACGAACAGCAGGCCAGAGAACAGGGCATCAGCGTCCGCTGCTCCAAGAGTGTGACCGGCGGCAACGGCAAGTGCCTGATTGAAGACGCTGAGAGCGGCTACGTCAAGCTGGTAATGGACGAAAACGACGTCATCATCGGCGGACAGATGGTCTGCCCGCACGCTACCGAGATGATCGGCGAGATCGCTCTGGCGGTGGAAAAGAAGCTGACCGCCGGTCAGCTGGCTGAGGTGATCCATCCTCACCCGACCGTCAACGAGATGATCGCTCAGGCCGCCGGAAAGCGTTAGGAAAACCGCAGAAAAAGACATGCCGGGGATCGGAAGATCCCCGGTTTTTAGCGGGAAAAGGGAAGAGTTTTCTATGAAAACACTTTCATGAAAAATTTTTCACAAACCCCTTGCAAAGCCGTTTAAAAGGGTATAGTATGATGTTCCGCTGAAGCAGCGGAAGGAGGAATTTCAGATGAATTTAACCTTAAATGCGAATTACGACACCGTAGTAATGGCCGGAAGAGCCGTCAGACTCAATGAGGAATACGACCACAGCACCATGGTCAACCGCCTGGTGGAAACCGTCGGCAACGCCGATGATGAAGCTGCGATCAACTATATCCTCGACACCGATTATGAAAACAGTGATCCATATATCCGGGAAGTCTACAACGGACTTGTAGGCCAGCTCAATGACAGGGCCCGCATCTTCAATACCTTCAGCATCGAGACCGCCATGCTGCACCGCAATGTCGGTGCCGGATTCTGTGCTCTGGTCAAGAAGGAAGACTACAACAAAACGGTAGCCATCGTTGAGAACATGCTGCGCGTACTGGGACTTGACGAAAAGTACGTCCTGCACAGCAGATACGGCAATCAGGCTGTCTATGCCATTACCAGGAAGTAAGTAATTCAACAGGTAAGCGCCGAACCCTCAGGGCTCAGCGCTTTTTTCTTTGGGCCATGCTATAATGGATTCAGGAAAAAACCGTAATACAAGAAGAGGTGATAAT
>JAGAFL010000129.1:0-3957 GCA_017612595.1 Erysipelotrichaceae bacterium
GTCCGGACTGCTCGCCGCCCAGCACGTAGCCGTTGCGGCACATGCAGTCATAGACGTACTTGTCGCCGACCTGGGTCTTTTCATAGCCGATGCCGTACTTATCCAGCATCTTGAACAGACCAAGATTGGCCATCACGGTGGTTACGACCTTGCCGTTGTCCAGTAAGCCGTTGTCCTTCAGATAGCGGCCGACGCAGAAGATGATCTTGTCGCCGTCGACTATGCTGCCGTCGGAAGCGACCGCGATCAGGCGGTCAGCGTCCCCGTCAAAGGCCAGGCCGATGTCATAGTTACCGTTTCTAACAGCCTCGGCGAGGCTTTCCACATGGGTGGAACCGCAGCCGCGGTTGATGTTGAAGCCGTTGGGCTCATTGGCCGTTACGGTGACATTGGCGCCCAGTCTCTTCAGCATCTTCTCAGCGGTCACGCTGGCGGAGCCGTTGGCGCAGTCAATGATGATGTCATAGCCGCTCAGGTCACTGGGGAAGTGCTGCTTGAGGAAGGACAGATAGTCTTCCAGAGCCTCTTCACAGCGGCAGACCTGACCGATGGCTTCACCGGTCACAAATTCCAGCTGGCCATCGCCGTAGATGTATTCTTCAATGGCCTCTTCCAGAGCGGCGTCGATCTTCATGCCTTCGCTGTTGATGATCTTGATGCCGTTGTCGTAATAGGGATTGTGAGAGGCGGTGATCATGATGCCGCAGCTGAACTTCTGGTTTCTGACCAGGTAGATCAGCTCCGGCGTCGAGCAGACGCCCAGCAGCCAGGCATTGGCGCCCAGGGCGGTAATGCCGGCGGAAAGGGCGCTTTCAAACATGCTGCCGGAAAGACGGGTGTCCCGTCCGATCAGGATGCGGCCGCCGCGGAAAGTCTGGCCAAGATACTGGCCGATGCGGTAAGCCATGTCGACGGAAAGATTCTCATTGGCGCGGCCTCTGATGCCGTCCGTACCGAAATGTACTCTCATCTTACGGCTCCACTCCTACGATCTCGACTTCAATGTACTTCTTGCCGCCGTAGATCTCGTACTTCACCAGATTGTTGGTTCCGTAGACGACCAGCGGTGCCTGCTGCTGACCGACGACGACGTTGGCCAGGTCGATGTTGATGGTAATGTCATTGGCGGTGATGCCGTCCAGGTTCTTCTGGGTTCCGTAGATCACGACGTCCATCTCCGCGTCTTCGGCGTTGATGACCTTGAAGCGGTACTTGGTATCATCGTAGTTGATCCAGCTGACGCGGACATCATTGACGGTCTTGCTGGCTTCCTTGTCGACGGTGATCTCCATGTTGATCTTGGTGACGCTCATGGAGTTGACGCCGCTGGGCAGTTCCAGGTTGGTCGCAAAGACGTTGCTGTCAGCGGTAAGCTGCGTGGCATCGATGTTGACGTATACGGCATCGATCAGATTCAGGACGTTCTTGGGGGCGTAAAGAGTCACTGCCGAGTGGTCCAGGGCAATGGAATCAATGGCATAGCCTTCCATGATCTCGCCGACCGGTCTGACGATGATCGGCACTTCCTTGCTGACTTCCGTTACGGCCACGCTGGCGCTGACCTTTTCGGGAATGATGTCGCAGCTGACGATGTTGCCGTTGTAGTCATAGGCGACCACGCGGGCATCAGTGGTAAAGTCCGCCGTCCGGCCGCTTGTATCGATCAGGGCCTTGACGAAGGAAATTGATGAAATGGTATCTTCCGAAGCCCGGATCAGCACCTCGGTGGTGTCGAAGACCGGTTCGGAAAGGGTATACTTGGATGCCATCTGGTTGGTGTTGATGAACTCGTAGGAAATGTTGAACTTTGAGGTCATCTTCTTCTTGATGGTAACGTTGACGGTGGGGTTGTTCAGGACGTTGACTTCCAGCTGCGAGTTGAAGTTGCTGGGAGTCAGTCTGATGGTGTAGGTGCCTTCGGTAAGACCGGACAGATCGCAGATCAGCGATGAGTTGGTCTGGTTTTTCTGCAGGTTGATGTCGGTCATGTCGCCGGCGACGATGACGTCGCTGGCTGCCGGCACGCCGGAAACCTCATACATCTCGCTGTTGTAGACGATGACTACCGGGATGCTGTTGAGCGTGGCCGACTGCTTGACGCCCAGGGCTGAACCGGATGAATAGTTGACGCCGAAATACATCAGCACCGCCAAAACCAGCGCAAAGAGCTTGGAGATGCGCGGAGACATCAGGATCTTGTTGAGCAGGCCGGAAATGGCACGGGAAATGTATACGAAGATGTTTTCGATGGTTGCGTAGGTACGGGCTGCGTTGGGAGAGGTAGCAGCGATGCGCTGGGCTAATTCCAGCTTTTCCGAGGAATCGATCTTTTTCTTTCTATCCTTAGCCATGCTTACTTACCTCCTTCTTCCTTGCTGTCCTTCTTGGGAGTGGTGACGTTGGTCGTCTTGATGACGTTGATCACCGGTTTTGGCGGCTCCTTGGGAACGGAAACCGTCTTGACCGTGATATTGTCATTCAGCTTGTCCTCGTTGATGGCATTGCTGATGACGCTGTCGACGATCTTGCCGGTCTTCCGGTCTTCCGGATCCACGGCCTTGAAGTTCATGGTCTGGAAGTTCTTCATGTCATGATTGGAGACATTCTGCAGCTCATCTTCGCCCTTGCGGCCCTTGGCGGTCGCAGCGTAGTCGATCTCCTTTTCATTGATGAAGGAATCAACGGAAACGGACTGCTGGGAAGTAACGGTGCTGAAGCTTCCGGAAAGCTGTTCCTTGTTGAGGATGACCTTCTCCAGATAGTCGCGCAGTTTCTTCTCATTCATCTGCAGAAGCTTGCCTTCCTTGGTCAGGGCTACCCGGCCGGTTTCCTCGGAAACGACGATGGTGATGGCGTCAGTCAGTTCGCTGATGCCGATGGCCGCTCTGTGGCGGGCGCCGTAGCGGGACGGCAGGTCCATGGTCGTAGGCGGGAAATAAGCTGAAGCGCAGGCCAGTTTGTCGCCCTGGATGATGACGGCGCCGTCATGAAGCGGCGTAGTCGTCATGAATATCGAACAGATAAGTTCAGCGGAAACCAGCGAATTGATCTTGATGCCGGTATCGATGTACTGGGAAAGAGAATGGCCCTGTTCCAGGGTGATCAGCGCGCCGGTCTTGCTGGCGGACAGCTGAGCGGTGGCGGTCATCAGTTCGTCGATCAGGTTTTCCTTCTCGCTGCTGGTCAGGGTTGAAATGCGGGCAAAGGCATTGCTCTTGCCCAGTCTTTCCAGGATCAGCCTGATCTCAGGCTGGAAGATGACGATGATGGCGATGACGCCCCAGGAAACGACCGTGGAGGCCAGCTGGTTGACCGTCTTGAGTCCCAGAAGCTTGGAAACCGCCTGAATGATGATGACCAGAACCAGACCCTGGAAGGTCTGGATGGTCTTCTGGTTACTCTTAACCACCTTCATGATGTAATATAGGATGATCCAGACGACCACGATGTCCGCGATGGCCTGAATATAATGAATTACTGATTCATAACTGAATGAAAAAGTCACTTCTACCAACTCCCTTTCGTATCATTATAGCATAATTGACTCGTCATCAAAAAGCGCACCCCATAATGATGCTAGTATATTTTAGCACAGCACAGCCTTCCATCTCAACGGCGAAAAAACGGAAGCAGCAGGTCTGTTGCTTCCGTCTCAGGTTTTTTGTTATTCTTCCGACAGGATCGGATCAATGGTATCGTGAATGATCTGCAGCAGGCTGTCGCAGGAACGGTTGAACTTGTCCTGGTCGACCTCATTGAGATGCAGCACCAGCACTTCCCTGATGCCCTGGCGGTTTACTACCGCCGGCACGCCGATATACAGACCCTGCCTCCCATAACCGCCGTACTGATAGACACTGAGAGGAATGATGGCGTTTTCGTTGTTCAGTACCGCCAGCACCAGCCGGCACAGCGCCATGCCGATGCCGTAGTAGGTGGCCTTTTTCTTTTCGATGA
>JAGAFL010000130.1:0-10075 GCA_017612595.1 Erysipelotrichaceae bacterium
CATGCAGTCAAGGGCCCTTAAGGCCGCCACGCCGTTGCGTTCAATGCAGGGGACCTGCACGTAGCCGCCCACCGGATCGCAGGTCAGACCGAGGTTGTGTTCCATGGCCACCTCGGCGGCGTATTCGATCTGCCGGCTGTTGAGGCCCTCCAGATAGCTGCACATGGCTGCCGCCATGCAGCAGGCAGTGCCGATCTCCGCCTGACAGCCGCCCACGGCTCCGGAAATGGTGCCATTGGTCTTGACCAGATTTCCGAAGATGCCGGCCACGGCCAGCGCATCGGTCAGCTGCCGGCGGCTGACGCCTTTATCATGATAATAGCTGACCAGCGAACTTACCACGCCGCAGCTGCCCAGAGTCGGAGCCGTGACCACGGTCTCGCCGCAGGCATTCTCCTCCATGGCGCTGTAGGCATAGGCGCTGATCGTCAGATCCTTTCTGACCTGTTCGTCTTCGCATTCCCGAGCCTTCTGATAGATCCTTCCGGCCACCTTCTCAAGTTTCAGAGGTCCGGGCAGAACGCCTTCCTTCTTCAGTCCGGCTCTGACCGTCTTCAGCATCTGATCGAGTACGGTCTGGAGGTGACTGCCGATGTCCGGCTCATAATGATAGACATATTCGGCCAGATTCAGCCGGTTTTCACTACAGAATTCCATGATCTCGCTCAGGCTGCGCTGCGGATAGACCCTGTCGTCGACGACATTGTCCTGCCCTTCGATGGCGATGGCCCCGCCGCCGGTGGAATAGATCACCATTTCGTTTTCTTCCCGGCCGTTTTCACTGGTATGGAAGACCATCGTATTGGGCTGAGGACCGTACATCTCATTATGGAATCTGATTTCCACCTTTCGGTTTCCGAAGGTCTTTTCCACGACACTGTCGCTCATGTGTCCCCGGCCGGTCAGAGCCAGGGAGCCGTAAAGATCGACAAGATAACCGTCCGCGTCGGGATATCTGTCCAGATAGTAAAGACAGGCATTGCGGACGGCCAGGGTATGCGATGAGCTGGGACCGGGTCCGATCCGGTACAATTCTCTTAATGATTCCATCCGTTCACCTCTTGCAGGCCCTGATGACGAAAAGCTCCAGGCCGCTCTGGCCGTCGATCAGGCCGCTCTTGATGTTCTGATCCAGCTGGGAAAGCTCGCTGAGCAGTTCCAGCAGCTGTTTGCCGGTGCTGGAACCGATGGCTTTTCTGACCATCTTCACCCGGTAGGATGATTTGGTGTTGATGGCCTGGGCGATCTGCTCGTCGCTGTAATTCATGTCGATCATGATCCTGACCTGCGACATCGTGCGCAGCTGATTGGCCAGTAAGCCGATCAGGGAAGGAATGTCGTTCTTATGGGTGACCATCAGATCGCGGTAGATCCTGACGGCGTCCGCCAGCCGGTGATCGACGACGGCGTTGGACAGTTCAAAGACATTGTCTTCCAGCGGCCGGCAGATCAGATCGCAGATGACCTGCTGATCGATCTTACCGGGATACAGCTTCAGTTTTTCCAGTTCGTGTTTCCAGTTTTCAATGTTCACGGGCAGCCGGCGGAAAAGCTCCTCGGAAGCCTTGCGGTCCAGTTTCAGACCGCTTTCGTTAAGATCGCGGTTTACCAGGTTGGCAAATTCATCGCCGGTGAGACTTTCAAAGCGCTCCAGTTTCATCAGCGGACTGAGCTGCCTGATCTGTCTGGCTCTTTCGGAAAGGCTGCCTTCGCAGCTGATGATCAGAGTGGTAGAGGGATTGTCATCCTTCAGATAGCCGATCAGGGCTTCCAGCTGCTCTTCCGCGCCTTTCTCCTGCCGGCCTTCGGCCAGAAACGGCGGGTTTTCCCATACCACCGCCTTCTGATCGCTCAGCAGTGGCAGCGTCCGGCAGTCTTCGATGATCTCGCTGACCTCCACCTTGTCCACGCCGCGGTAAAGAGAAACCGCCAGGTCATTATCCCGGCCGACGGTCTGATCGATGAGTTCCTGACGGCGTTTTTTCAGGGTGTAGGCTTCACTGCCGACTAAAAGGTAATTCATGCCTTAATTATACACCATCACCGCGGTGATAGAGGGCGATTTTCCCGGTCGGCTGCATGATGATCATCAGCCTTCTCATCACGATCATTCTGACGGCGCCGGCCTGCTTTGTGGAAAAGATCCTTACCCCGAAGTTCTGAAGCCTGTCCTCTACCTGCTGGTGGGGATGGTCAAAGTAATTGTTTTTGCCGGCTGAGATCAGCGCAATCTTCGCCCGTAAGCAGGCCAGCAGCTTTTCACTGGTGGCAGACAGGGAGCCGTGATGGGAGACCTTAAGGACGTCGGCCGGCAGCCGGCCATAGCGGTCCACCAGATCGCTTTCCACCCGCCAGCTGACGTCTCCCAGATACAGAAAGCGGAAGCCGTCAATGGCGAAGTAGCTGATCAGCGAATTGTCGTTGACATCTTCGTACTGCCTATCATAAAGAGGATCAAGGATCTCCAGACCGTTAAAGACGATGAGCTGCTGTTTCTGGCGGTAGACCTTATCAACGCGGAAGCCTTGCTGAAGGGTCGCCAGCGAACCGCAGTGGTCAGTGTCCTCATGGCTGATGATGACGTCGATACTGCGGACAGCTTCCGCATAGAGACAGGGAATGATGATGTCTTCGCCAATGTCCCGGTAAGGACTGCCGGCGGCATCGATCAGCAGACCGTGATCAGAGAACGGCGTGGTGATCAGACAGCAGTCGCCCTGCCCGACGTCGATCTGGGTAATGACGTAGAAGGGACACAGCAGCCTTCTTTCCATGCTGAATAGAAGGATCAACATTATCATCACAAGATGCAGCCGCCTCTGACCGGCCAGATAGCGGAACAGCAGAAAAACGCAGACGGTCACCGTCCCAAACCCCAGCCGGCCGGTCAGATTGAGGACCGGAAGCTTTTCCATCAGTTTCAGATACCTGAGCATCAGACCGGAAAGATCCGGAGCCCACGGCAGTCCGGATGCCAGCAGCGCTGCCAGATAAAGCCAGCCGGCCAGGGAAGCGAAAAGCCGGAAGAACAGGATGCCCAGAAGATTGGCATAGCCGTAAAACCCCAGCTGCATGACGGTCAGATACAGCCTGCTGACCATGTCCTGGCGGCGGGAAAAGATTCGGATGAGCTTCAGACCGACGGGAATCAGAAAGGACAGCGAACAGACGCAGTACGGCTTTATCAGACACAAAATGATGATCTGGGCCGCCAGGGAATTTCTCCGGTCGCTGATGAAGTGACCGCAGGCCAGCGAAACCAGCGTTCTGATATAGGCGAAGGGAAAGCGGAAGACGATGGCCAGCGCCGTCATGACCGCCAGGGTCAGCAGCGTAGCCCTGTCCTGATAGAAGAAATAGGAAAACAGCCGCCTGATGAAAGCGGCCAGAAAGCTGATGTGCAGCCCGGACTGGATGATCAGATAGCGGTAGTCGGAATCGACGTCCAGGCCGTTGCCAAACAGCAGCTCATTGATCCATTGGCGTCCTTGAATCCGGTTATGCTGATAGATCAGAGAACGCAGCGAGGAACCTGAGCGTTCCGGCTGATAGTGCTTGAGCGTCAGCTGGCCGACGATGTTATTGCCCTTAGCCCAGGATTGAAAGGTCGAGGCATCGAAGTTGTCAGTGCTGCTGATCGCCTCAATGTCCTGATCGATGACGATGACATCGTCAAGATCGGCCTCCCCATCGTAATAGACCATCACCCGGCTCAGAGAGTCTCGGACGATCAGATAGGTCGGTCTGATGGTCTCCACACTGCCGCTGTAGATGTGACGGCCGGCAAGGGGGATGCTGCAGAGGATCAGCAGGATCAGCAGACCGCTGACCAGAAGCCGGTCATTTCTGACCGTGATCATGCTGAAGATCAGCAGCCAGATGGCGGTCAGAAAGATCCGGAAGATGAAATTTCCGGTCAGGCAGATGGAAATGAAGGCCACAGCCAGTGGCAGCCAGCTGCGTTTCACAGGCAGATCAGATCCCTGATCTTCTCAAAGGTCTTTTCACCGATTCCCTTTACCGCCTTGATGTCCTCCAGCTGCTGGAAGAAGCCGTGCTCATTGCGGTAGTCGATGATCCGCTGAGCGGTCACCTGTCCGATCTGAGGCAGGGTCATCAGCTGCTGGAGATCAGCGGTATTGATGGAGACTCTCTGAACTTCCGTCTTCGCCGGGATGTTTATCACGTCGTTGTTCTTCAGAACGGTGTTGCGGTTGAGCATCGAGGTGTCAGCCTGCTGTCCCAGTTTTATCAGCTGAAGAAGATCGTCAACCGTGGAAAAGGCCGGCAGCGTGTAGATGCCGCAGTTTTCCGCTTCGCCCTTGACTTCCACCTGAATGTCCTGGCTGCGGCTGCTTAACAGTTCCACCCCGTTGCTCAGGGGTGAAAGCAGCACGGCAAGGCATATAAAAAGAAACACATACAGTTTCGGTATCATACCAAAGTATATGTTTCCTTTATTGAATATCCTATCTGATTTCCAGAATCTTTACCCGGTAGGGATGGGCGATGTTGACGGTGACGATGTCATTGACCTTGTGGTTGATGACCGCCTGCGCCAGCGGCGACTCGTTGGAGATCAGGCCGTTAAGCGGGTCAGCCTGAACGGTGCCGACGATGGTGTAGGTTTCCGTCTCATTTTCGTCCAGCGACAGCAGCACGACGGTTGAGCCCGGCGTGACGGTGCGCTTCTTGCCCTTGGACTTGGTTTCGTCGATGACTTCCAGGTTGTTGAGCATGTGCTCAAGTTCCCTGATCCTGGCCTCGACGCGGGCCTGCTGGTCTCTGGCAGCGTCGTAGTCGGCGTTTTCGCTCAGGTCGCCCTGGCTTCTGGCCGCCTTCAGGTCATCGATGACCTTCTCGCGCTCTTCGTGCAGCAGACGCTGATATTCCTTTTCCAGTTCCTCCTTACCTTCTCTGGTAACGATGGTTTTCTGTTCTTCCATGTTGATCAACTCCTAACCTTGAGTATTATAGCACAGAATGCCCTGAAATCAATTGTCGGCTTCCTTATTGCCCAGGATGCTGTTGATCTTGGTCAATAACAGGTCAATGGCCACCCGGTTGTGGCTGCCTTCGGGAATGATGACGTCGGCGTACTTCTTGGAAGGCTCCACGAAGGCTTCATGCATCACGCGTACGGTGTTCATGTACTGATCGCAGACTGATTCCAGCGTTCTTCCTCTTTCCTTGACGTCTCTCTTCAGTCTTCTGATGAAGCGGATGTCGGCATCGGTATCGATGTAGACCTTGATGTCCTCCCGTTTCTTCAGTTCCTCATCCTCCAGAACGAACAGGCCTTCCAGCAGGATGACTTCCGAAGGCTCTACGACCTCAACCACGGAACTTCTGGTGTGGTTGACGTAGTCATAGGTCGGCTTCTCGATCGCCTGACCGGCGATCAGGGCATCCAGCTGCTCGACCAGCAGGTCATTGTCAAAGGCAAAGGGATGGTCGTAGTTGGTCTTCAGCCTCTCCTGGAAAGGCAGGTGTGACTGGTTCTTGTAGTAGTCATCCTGACGGATGATGGTTACCGACTTGGAGTCGGCGAACGACTGGCAGAGGATCTCTGCCACGCTGGTCTTTCCTGAGGCGCTGCCTCCGGCGATGCCAATTACTACCGGTTTCTTCATGATTCTGTTCTCCTTTAATAATTCAGATACTTCTTTATGTTCTGAAGGTGTTCGTCGTAAGTCTTCGCAAAGATGCACTTGCCCGTCGAGACATCGGCAATGAAGAAATAGTATTCATTGCTGATCGGGTCAACGGCAGCCCTGATGGCCGTCTCGGTCGGATTGCATACCGGTCCGATCGGCAGTCCGTCGTACAGATAGGTGTTGTACTTGGAATCTACTACCAGGGAGTTCTTCTCGCAGTCCTGCCAGGTATCATACTGATACATGGCGTAGCAGACCGTCGAAGAACACTGCATCTTCATGCCCTTGGCAAAGCGGTTATAGAAGACGCCGGAGACATTGCGCATGTCCTCCTCGGTTTTGGCTTCAAAGAGAATGACGGAAGCCAGGGTGAACAGCTCATGGGTGTTGAACGAGGAGTTCTTTATCTGGTCTTTGTACTTCTCATAGATCTTTTCCGTCTGGTCCAGGATCTTTTCCGTCACCTGTTCGACGGTGGTATTTTCATAGAACTTATAGGTTTCCGGGAAGATGTAGCCTTCCAGGTAGCAGTGCTCAGAGGCGAATATGCCGTCGGTGAGCACTTCGTATCTGGCGACAAGGGATTCAACATAGGCGTTGTCATTCCACTTGTCCAGGATCTCTTCAGCCGTCAGGTTGGTCTTTTCGGCGATCGCCGCCGCCGCGTGCTTGGCCCAGTAGCCCGGAGCGATGGTCACGCTGACCTGCTGACGGGAGGCCTTGGTCATATCAGAGATCGTGTCCATGATCTGAGCGAAGGACATGTTGCGGTTGAGGATGAAGTTGCCGGCATAGTAGCTGTTCCGGCGGTTGATCTTCACGAAGACCTTGGCCATGTCCTTGTCGCGGATCAGTCCCTCATCGTAGAGTTTGGCAATGATCGCATTCATCGAGGAATTCTCCTCAATGGTAAAGGCGACTTCCTCGCTGACTTCGCTCACCGGCTTAAGGGCATCCAGGTAATGGCGGTACAAGAAGGCAAAGCCGCCGGTGCCGGCCAATAGAAAGCACAGGATGACGATCAGGATGATCTTTCCCCTATACGGATTCTTCGCTTTCTTCATTCTCAAATACCTCGAATACCTCTTCGATCATTTCCCATTCATTCTCGTTTTCCACGGCTTCCAGGTTTCCCTCTTCATCATAGCTCATGGCATAGGCCTGAGCCTCCGGGTCCTGCTCGTCATAGAAGACGACATATGACTTGCCGAATTCGTCGGAATGGAAGGTGAAGTAGATCGTCATCTCCCTTTCCGTTCCGTCTTCGGTCGTTACCGTAATCTTATTCTCGTCCATATTTTCTAGCAGATGGAATCCAGATAGCCCTGCAGGATCACCACAGCGGCCATCGTGTCGACCATCTTTCTCCTCTTCTTTCTGTTCATGTTGCTGGCGATCATGCCCTTCTGAGCGGCAACCGTGGAAAGACGTTCATCCCAGAGGATGACGCTGACGTTTCTTTCCTCTTCGATCATCGCCTTGAAGTCATGGGAGACTTCGGCTCTGATGCCTTCCGCGCCGTTCATGTGCTTGGGCAGACCCAGCACTACCTTATCGGCATGATACTCGTCAATGTATCTGACCACCTGCTCAAGGGCGCTGGCGTAGTCGTCCTCCTCAAAGCGGATGGTGGTCACGCCGCTGGCGATCATGCCTAAAACATCACTCACAGCCACGCCGCAGGTACGGCTGCCGAGATCCAGTCCGATTATTCTATTCATCGCTGAGCAGATAACTCCTGACTATTTCCCTGAGAATGTCATCTCTTTCCACTGTCTGGATGAGCGTTCTGGCATTCTTGTAGCTGGAAATGTATGCCGGATCATTGGTGATCAGATAGCCGACGATCTGCGTTACCGGATTATAGCCGCGCTCGCTCAGGGCGTCGGTGACCGTGCGCAGAATGTATCTGATGTTAGCCTGCTTGATCTGTTCCGATTCGAACAGGCGGGTCATCGTCTGATTATCCTTCATCATGATACCTCCTGATGTTATTCTACTCCATCGGGGCTTAATTTGAAAGACCAATATCAGAGGCCCAATGACTCCTTAAGGGTTCTGATGGCTTCTGCTATCTTGCCGGAATCCTTGCCGCCGCCGGTCGCCATGGTGGGACGGCCGCCGCCGTTACCGCCGCAGACCGTGCAGACGGTTTTGATGATGTCACCGGCCCTGTAGCCCTTCTCGACGGCCTTGTCGGAACAGCTGGCCACAAACATCTGCTTATTGTCCCGGTCGTTATAGACCAGCACGACGCCTTCGTGGAGCTTGCTGATGAGCTGGTCAGCCAGCGGCTTGAGCTCGCTGTTGTCGTTGTCCACCTGGGCGATCAGGAATTTCAGTCCGTCCTTCTCGACGGCCTTGTTGAGCATCTCATCGCCTTCGGCAGCTGACAGCTTGCTCTTCAGCTCGCTGATGGTCTTATTGAGCAGGCTGTTGTCCTGGATCAGATTTCTGATCTTCTCATTGACCGCACCCAGGGAGGTGACCTTCAGATCAGCCGCCGCTTCTTCCAGCATCCGCTGCTGAGCCAGGGTCTCCCGGTAGGCGCCCAGGGAGGTCTTGGAGGTGATCCTTCTGATGCCGGAGCCGATGGATTCCTCCGATACGATCTTGAACAGACCGATCTCGCTGGTATTGGCAACGTGCGTGCCGCCGCACAGTTCCTTGGAGAAATCGCCCATGGAAACGACGCGGACGACATCGTCGTACTTTTCATCAAACAGAGCCATGGCGCCGCTGTTCTTGGCCTTGTCCAGATCCATCAGATCGGTGACGACCTCTACGGCCTGGGCGATCTGCTGGTTTACCATTTCCTCGATCTGGGCAAGCTGGGAAGCGGTGACCTTCTCAAAGTGGGTGAAGTCAAAGCGGGCGTAGTCAGCGCAGACAAAGGAGCCGGCCTGGTGAACATGAGAACCCACGACCTTCTGCAGGGCAGCCTGCAGCAGGTGAACTGATGAGTGGTTGGCTCTGATCAGCTGTCTGGCATGACTGTCGATCTGCAGGGTAAAGCGGTCACCGGTACGGACCTCGCCCTTTTCGACCTTCACATGGTGCAGAAACTGCTTCAGCGGAGCCTTGTATACCTTCGTTACCGTTAATTCGGCATGGTCATTGAAGATCCGGCCGGTATCGTAGAGCTGGCCGCCGCTTTCAGCGTAGAAGCAGCTGGCGTCGAAGGCCACGTCGCCTTCGTCAGTGAGCACCTCGACCTTCCGGCCGTCTTTGAACAGACCGGTAACGACGCCCTGGTTTTCCGTCTTCTCATAACCCACAAAGCGGAAGGGGGCGTCGAAGTTCATCAGGTCCTCCGCCTGGGAAGCCATCGACTGCTCGTCGCTTCTGGCATTGCGGGCTCTTTCCCTCTGAGCCTTCATCTGCTCATCGAAGCCCTTCTGATCGATCGTAAAGCCCTTTTCCTCGGCGATCTCCCGGGTGAGTTCCAGCGGGAAGCCGTAGGTATCATAAAGCTTGAAGACGACCTCACCGTCCAGCATTCTGTCTGACGAGGTTTCCAGAACGTTCTGGAGGATCTTCTCGCCTTCATTCAGCGTGGTTTCAAAGCGTTCTTCCTCAGCCTTGACCAGCTTCTGGATGTATTCGACCTTATCCTGCAGATAGGGATAGAAGTCCTTCATGTTGTCGGCAACTACCGGTACCAGCTTGTACATGTAGGCGCCCTTGATGTCCAGTTTCTTGCCGTAGCGGACTGCTCTTCTCAGCACTCTTCTCAGGATGTAGCCGCGTCCTTCATTGGAGAACAGCGCGCCGTCGGCCAGAGCGAAGGTGATGGTTCTGATATGGTCGGCGATGACCCGGTAGGCCATCTTGTTGTCGCCTTCGTATTTCCGCTCGGTCATCTTCTCGGTTGCCCTGATGATGGGTAAAAACAGGTCGGTATCGAAGTTGGTCTCGCCGCCCTGAACCAGGCAGACCAGTCTCTCCAGACCCATGCCGGTATCGATGTTCTTCTGCGGCAGTTCCTTGTAGTCCTTGCGGTCAACGCCTTCCTCGGAGTTGTACTGGGAAAAGACGACATTCCAGACTTCAATGTAGCGGTCGTTTTCCATTTCCTCGAAGAACAGTCTTTCACCCAGATGCTGGGGATCGTATTCCTCGCCGCGGTCATAGAAGATCTCGGTATCCGGTCCGCACGGGCCGTTGCCGATCTCCCAGAAGTTGTCAGCCGTCTTCAGGATGTGGCTGGGATCGACGCCGCAGACCTTGGTCCAGATGTCAAAGGCTTCCTGGTCGTCAATGTAGACGGTGATGTAAAGTCTGTCTTTGTCAAAGCCCATCCACTTCTCGTCGGTCAGGAAATGCCAGGCAAAGGGAATGGCTTCCTTCTTAAAGTAATCGCCGATGGAGAAGTTCCCCAGCATCTCAAAGAAAGTGTGATGTCTGGCGGTCTTTCC
>JAGAFL010000131.1:0-2538 GCA_017612595.1 Erysipelotrichaceae bacterium
CCGATGTTCATGCCGGTGGGAACGGCGGCTTCCGTAAAGTTCGTCTCTCCCGAGGAACTCTACGACATGAAGGCGCAGGTCATTCTGGCCAACACCTACCACCTGTGGCTGCGCCCGGGTACGGAAGTGCTGGAGATGGCCGGCGGCGTGCACCGCTTCATGAACTATGACGGACCGGTCCTCACTGACAGCGGCGGCTATCAGGTCTTTTCGCTGGCCGACAGACGCAAGATCAGCGAGGAAGGAGTCCACTTCAAGAGTCATCTTGACGGTTCGAAGCTGTTCATGTCCCCGGAAGATTCCATCCGCATTCAGCAGTCCATCGGTTCTGACATCGCCATGAGCTTCGATGAATGCATTCCCTATCCCTCAAGCTATGAATATGTCCGCGATTCCGTCGAACGCACCCTGCGCTGGGCAGAGCGCGGAAAAAAGGTCCACACCATGGAAAGGCAGGCCCTCTTCGGCATCGTTCAGGGCAGCGAGTTCCCCGATCTGCGCCGCTACTGCGCCGAAAGACTGGTAGCCATGGACTTTGACGGCTACTCCATCGGCGGCACTTCCGTCGGCGAGTCCAAGGAAACCCACTATCAGATGCTGGACTATACTCTGCCTTACCTGCCGCTGGACAAGCCGCGCTACGAGATGGGCATCGGCGCCGTCAACGACATTCTGGAGGCGGTGGAAAGAGGCGTTGATATGTTCGACTGCGTTCTGCCTACCCGCATCGCCCGTCACGGTACCCTGATGACCTCTCAGGGGCGCATCAACATCAAGAAAAAGGAATACGCCCAGGACTTTCAGCCCATCGATCCCCAGTGCGACTGTTACTGCTGCCGCAACTACACCCGGGCTTATGTCCATCATCTGTTCCGCTGCGAGGAAGGCTTCGGAACCAGACTGATGTCCATTCACAACCTGCGATTCCTTCTCAAGCTGACGGAAGACATCCGCCAGGCCATTAAGGAGGACCGCTTTGCGCAGTTCAAGCAGGAAGTACTGGCAGCCAGCCAGTTTGACGAAAGAGGATTCTGATCATGAGGACTGACGATTTTGATTTTCAGCTTCCCCAGGAATTAATAGCCCAGACACCGCTGGAAGACCGCAGTTCTTCCCGTCTGCTGGTCGTTGACCGCGCCAGTCACACCTACAGTGACCATCACTTCAGTGAGATCACTGATTTTCTGCGTCCTGACGACATCATTGTCCGCAACAATACCCGCGTCATCCCCGCCCGGCTGTTCGGCGTCAAGGAAGCCCGGCTCAACGGTACCCGGGAAGACGGCCACGTCGAACTGCTGCTGTTAAGAGATGAAGGCGACAACATCTGGCAATGCCTGGCCGGCAACGCCAAGATCATTAAGGAAGGAACCCTGATAACCTTCGGCGACGGTCAGCTGCACGCCAGATGCGTCAGGCTCGGAGAAACCGGCATCCGCTTCATGGAGATGATCTACGAAGGCATCTTCATGGAAGTCCTCGATAAGCTGGGTACCGTACCCCTGCCTCCCTACATCCGTGAGAAACTGGCTGATCCGGAACGCTACCAGACCGTTTACTCCAAGGTGGAAGGCAGCGCTGCCGCTCCGACGGCCGGACTGCACTTTACCAATGAACTGATTGAAAAGATCGAAGCCATGGGCTGCAGGTTCGTTGACGTCACCCTGCACATCGGCCTGGGAACTTTCCGGCCGGTCAGCGTGGAAGACATTTCCCAGCACGTCATGCATACCGAGTTCTACCAGATGAGCGCCGAAGCAGCCAGGACGCTGAATAAAGCCCGGCGCAACGGTCAGCGCATCATCTGCGTCGGCACCACATCCGTCCGCACTCTGGAGTCGGTTTATCAGAAATACGGCGAATTCCGGGAGTGTTCGGGAGATACCAATATCTTCATTTATCCCGGCTACCAGTTCAAGGCCGTGGACGCGATGATCACCAACTTCCATCTCCCCAAGAGCACGCTGATCATGATGATCAGCGCCTTCGCCGGCAAGGATTTCATCTTCGAAGCCTATCAGCACGCCATTGAGGAAAAGTACCGCTTCTTCTCCTTCGGCGACAGCATGTTCATCATATGAAAAAGGATTCCCGGAAGTATTACTATTCGCTTCAGCTCAGCGAGATCGAGAAAATAAAAGCGCTGGATCATAAGCCCAGCTTATTGATGCACACCTGCTGCGGCATCTGCGTCAGCTGGCCGGCTCTGTATCTCAGCGAGTTTTTTGATCTGACTCTCTACTACAACAACGACAACATCTACCCGCAAGAGGAATACGAAAAGCGCTACAGCGAACTGATAAGGCTGATCGACAGCTATAACAGGGAAAAGGGAACGGATATCAAGGTCATTAAGACACCCTTCAACGGTGAAGAGTATCATCAGAAACTGGAACCGCTGAAGGATGAACCGGAAAACGGTGCCCGCTGTCACCTCTGTTATGCTCTGCGCATGGAGCCGGCGATGGCCTATGCGGCTGAAAACCACTATGATTACTTCACCACTGTCATGACCGTCTCCCGCCAGAAGGACAGCCG
>JAGAFL010000132.1:0-2576 GCA_017612595.1 Erysipelotrichaceae bacterium
CGGTAAGGGGCATCGAAGCGCCGTCATTGCCGCCGCGGGAGAATTCAATGATGATGGTCTTGTCGGAAAGATCCTCGGTATACTGCGACTGCTTTTCGTCCAGCAGCCTTCTGGCTTCCGGTTCCAGTTCCTCAGCGATCTGGCTTCTGATCTTTTCATCCAGCATGGCGATCATCGGCTTCATGCCGACGGCGACGCAGGCGCGGTCAAAGCGTTCAAACAGGTATTCCGCCGCGTTGGCCGGATGAACGTAGTTGCGGTTTACCAGATCCTGGTAGTCCTCACTCAAAAGGATGGACAGTACGCCCCAGACCCGGCCGTCATGGGTCGGCGAATCGTCGTCGGGGTAGTAGAGGGAAGGCTGGCCCATGGCGGCCAGTTTCTTGTCGACGCCTCTCATCAGCCAGACGTACGGGAAGTCGTCAAGCTGCAGATTCTTGCCGATGTGGAAGTCGTTGACCATCTGCTCAGGGTCGTTTTCGTTCATGAACTTCCGCAGTTCGGATTTTCCCGAAGCGGGAAGAGCATTCAGCAGGACTACGTCAAATACTTTTTTCTCCATAAGCTTGTTCTCCAATTATTCAATTCGTTTTCTGATCATATTTTATCATCACCCGCAAACCGGCTTCAATAGCCGCACCCGGCATGTGATTGTGCTATAATGAGGCAGAAGGAAGCGATGAAATGAAACTGTTATTCATTATTGCGGTGCTGCTTTTGGATCTGTACAGCGTTGCTGAACAGTCCGGCCTGCTCAACGGAACCTATGACGGCATCTGCTGGGGCTATTACACCATCCTCAGCAACATCCTGGTCATCATCTACTTCCTTATGGCCCTGCTGAACGAACTGTTCACCGTTGCGCCGCTGGCGGAAAACCCGGTGTTCAGCTTTACGGTCATGATGTCGATCACCCTGACCTTCATCATCTTCCACTTCCTGCTGATGCCCTACCTGGTAAAGGCCTGGAAGGAAGGAAGCGGCTGGAATCCCTACCGGCTGAGCAACCTCGGCGTTCACTACATCTGCCCGATCATGACCTTCATCTATTTCTTCTGCTTCATTGACCGTGACGGCATGAAGACATCTGACGGTCTGTGGTGGCTGCTGTCGCCCTGCGCCTATCTGGTCTATGCGGCCGTTCTGGCGAAGACGGGGTTTACCTTCGCAGACGGTGAGCACTGGGCTTACTGGTTCATGAACTTTGACCAGCTGGGTTTCCGGAAAGCCGGCCGTAACCTGGCCGTTCTGCTGATCGGCTTCGGCCTGCTGGGCCTGCTGGTTGCCTATATCAGCATTGTATTGAGGTGAAAATTATGAAAAAGAATCGAATCAGACTTGACTACAACGCACCGCTGGTGCTGACCTTCGCCCTGTTATCGGGCCTGTCCCTGGCGGCCGGCTATCTGACCAACTTCTCCTCGACGGAGATGTTCTTCATGACCTACCGCAGCTCGCTGCTTAACCCGCTGACCTATCTCAGGCTGTTCACCCACTGCCTGGGCCATGCCAACTGGGAGCACTATCTCTCCAACATGACCTACATCCTGTTATTGGGACCGATGATGGAAGAGAAGTACGGATCCCGCAAGCTGCTGTACATGATCCTGATCACTGCCGGAGTGACCGGCATTGCCAACTCGATCCTGTTTCCGCGGGTAGCCCTGTGCGGCGCCAGCGGCATCGTCTTTCTGTTCATCGTCCTTTCATCCATCACTTCCACGGAGAAGGGCGAGATCCCGCTGACCCTGATTCTGATCATGATCATCTATGTCGGCGGCGAGGTCTATGACGCCATCTATTCCCAGGACAACGTCTCGCAGCTGGCCCACATCATCGGCGGCTGCTTCGGAGCCTATTTCGGCTTCCGTTTCCTGAAGGAAAACCCGGATCCGCGGACCTATTAGAAACAGCTTTGAAAATGAGAAACAAGAGGAACAGGCTTCCTCTTTTCTTTCGGTTTTTGTATTGAGAAACGACCGGAAACTGTTCTATAATTAAATAGCAAAAATAGCAGAAATAAAGAGGAGGCTAATCAATGGCAAAGGTATTTCAATCCATGGATGGTAATACGGCTGCTGCACACGTAGCGTACGCGTTTACGGAAGTTGCTGCCATTTACCCGATCACACCGTCCAGCACGATGGCTGAAGTCGTTGACCAGTGGGCTACCCAGAACCGCAAGAACGTGTTCGGCGGCGTAGTCAAGGTCGCGGAAATGCAGTCAGAAGCCGGTGCTGCCGGTGCCGTTCATGGAACTTTACAGGGTGGTGCTCTGGCTACCACATTCACTGCATCTCAGGGCTTATTACTGATGATCCCCAACATCTACAAGTGGGCTGGCGAATGCCTGCCGGCTGTCGTACATGTTGCCGCCAGAAGCCTGGCTACCAGAAGCTTAAGCATCTTCGGTGACCATCAGGACATCTATGCCTGCCGTCAGACCGGCGCCTGCATGCTGGCATCCAGCTCCGTTCAGGAAGCCATGGACCTGGCAGGTGTTGCCCATCTGACCGCAATCAAGGGAAGCGTTCCCTTCATCCACTTCTTCGATGGCTTCAGAACTTCTCATGAAA
>JAGAFL010000133.1:0-3229 GCA_017612595.1 Erysipelotrichaceae bacterium
GTGTTCCAATAACTGCGGCTTTCCTGAAGCCACAGAACAGCGGTAAAGGGTGAGATGCACGTCGAATTCAGGATACCGGCAGACCGTTTCGCACAGCCTGTCGCCGACTTCAGCCCTGAATCCCAGTTCTTCCCACAGTTCTCTTTCCAGAGCCTGCGGGTGGCTTTCGCCCTTCTCGACCTTGCCGCCGGGGAACTCCCACAGCAGCCCCCGGTCCTTGTCTGCCGCCCGCTGGCAGATCATGAAGCGGCCGTTTTGAAAGGTCATGGCAGCGACGACTTCGATCTGTCTTTTGTTCTCCTGTTTGCCTTCCATGATTCCCGCGGACACCTGCCTTCCGATTTTTCCTCTATTATACCTTAATAATGCCTCTCCAAAAGAAAAATCAGAGGGATTTCCTCTGATTCGTCTGTCTTATCTGTTCTTTCTGGCCTTGCGGAAAACCGGGATGAAGAACAGGGCAACCAGCACCACGGCCAGCAGGGTGATCACCGCCAGATAGAGGTACCAGTGCCAGATCTCGGTAAGGGCGATGTTAATGGGCGGCCGGTAGGTGAAGAACATGTTGGTGATGAAGTCCACGCTCACCAGCTTGCCGTTGACATAGGTCGGGGAAGCCAGAAGCGAGTTGACATACAGCGACAGGAAAGCCATGACGGCGACAATGCCCATCGTGGTAAAGTAGTGCTTGGGCTTCAGTTCAACTTCACCGCAGCTGTAGATGTAAAGTCCCAGAATGATCAGCATCGTATGATACAGGAAGAACTGATAGGCCATCAGATGAGTAAATGACTGCTCCGGTCTGATCGTCGTCGAATAGATGGACGGCATGGCCAGCGCCATGACCGCACCCAGGACCGTCGTGGGATACATGAAAGCCAGGATCATGTCATGAAAATCGCTCTTCCTGCTGAAGCGGGCATAGAAGATGATCAGGATCTGAATGGAGCACAGATGCAGCGGCATGTGATTGAGCTCGATGTAGGGATAGACGAGCGAACCGTCCGAAGACGGCACCATTCTGATCATGGAAAAGACCTTGATCATTTCCGAAAGCACGCATACCACGCAGCAGACGCTCAGCACGTCTTTGAGTGCCGGTCTGTTTTTTCTGAGGTAAAGGCTGAAACCGATGATTAAAGCCAGAGAGATGATCAGCCAGATTATGTGATAGATTGAAAACATACATTATTCTCCTTCTGCCTGAGGCAGATGATCTGATTAGATTATACAGCATCCGTTCGCTTTTTCCTACCAGCCTGCTGCCGCCCGGAAAACTGATTTCATAATTAGTTCACAAAATTCTGTCAAAATGACCGTATTAAAGAGGTTTTACCATGACAAAGAATCAGATCTTCATGCTGGCCGCCATCGCCCTGACCATCGCAATGATCGTCTGGAGGCTGATAAGCCGGGCCAGAGAGAAGAAAGTAACCAATGAACTGACCGCTGCCATGCTGGCCGGCGATTTTGAGCGCTTTGACGCTCTGGCGGATGATCCGGCCACCAAAAGGATCATCTATCCCTTCAATCTGGCTTATGCAAAGCTGAACAGCTATCTGATGCGCAATGACACCGACCGGGCTGTTGCCTCCTTCGACGAACTGCGCGACTACCGGTTAAACGACGCTCAGAAGCTGGAACTGGGACAGATGGGTTTCAACTTCTTCATTTCCCAGAACGATCATCAAAGGGCTGTCTACTATCATGATCTCGTCAATTCCGTTTCCGGCAACCAGGCCGTCAAGGACAGCGTCAATATCATCTATGAAATAGTCGTGGAAAAGAAGACCGACCGCCTGCAGCAGCTGCTTGATCTCAACGAAAAACTCGACGACATGCGCCGCAGCAGCAACGAATACCTGATCTCCGAAATCTACGGAAACATGGGTGACGAGAAGAACCGCCAGAAATACGAAAGACTGGCAAAGAAGCATCTGGAAAGCTACGAGCGGATGCTCTCAGGGAGGAAATAGCAGCCGATATTAAAACACGCATAACTATTGCGTGTTTGCACGTTCTGTTTATGACAAGCGCAGAATTTGCTGATTATTTATCATTTCCGAGCAATATTTATTGTGAATGAAAGCGGTTTTACTTTATTATTTATTCATAAACAGGCAGTTCTATGATTAAAAAAGAACTCATTTACAAGGAGGATTTACATAATGAGTATGAATGTTGTGTTCGCCAGAGTCGATAACAGACTGCTGCATGGTATTGTCATTACGCAGTATTTCCCGATCACCGGTGCCAAGAGAATCATGGTCATCGATGACGACACTGCCAATAACCCGACCCGTAAGGAAATGATGAACCTGGCCAAGCCCAACGGCGTTGCCTCCAGCATCATCACCTTCGAAAAGGCCAAGGAAAACATCCTGGCCGACAAGTACGGCGATCAGACCATCTTCCTGCTGGCGAAATCACCGCGCACCATCGCTGAAGTCGTCAAGCTTGGCGTGCCGATCAAGAAGCTGGTCATCGGCTGCACCGACATGCTCAACGAAGGCCACAAGCTTTCCGACCGCGCCTTCATCACGGACGATGAAGTCGAGGCCTGCAAGGAGCTGCGCGATGCCGGCACCAAGATCATTGTCCAGCACAACCCGGCCATCCCGGAAGTGGACGTATGGTCAATCTTAAAGTAGGATCTAATTTAATTTAGATATAGAAGAAAGGAGATTACTCTATTTATGTTTGGAATGAATATTCTGCAGGCACTGCTGATCATTCTATTCGCTGTCTACAGAGCTGTCGACCTGTATGGACCTCAGACCTTCATTCTCGGTTGGAGCAATGTTGGTGAAGGCTTCATCGTCGGCCTCATTCTTGGTAATCCGAAGGTAGGTATTGAGATCGGTGCCACTCTGTCACTGATGTCTCTCGGTGTCGTCGGTCTGGGCGGAGCTTCCGTTCCCAACTTCCACATCACGACCTACATCGCAACCATCGTTGCCATCCAGATGAATGCGCCTATCGCTACTGGCATGGCCGTAGGTCTGCCGGTTGCCATGCTGTCCGTTTATCTTGACATCCTGATCAAGACCATCGGTACCGGTATCGCTGCCAGAGCTCAGGAATCCATCGCCAAGGGCGAGTATGAAAAGGGCCTGAATGCTCCTCTGGTAATTGCCGCTCTGAACTATGTCCAGTGGGCTGTCCCGGTCGCCATCGTTATCTTCGCCGGCCAGGGTGTTGTTCAGAAGATCGTTGACATCATGCCCGA
>JAGAFL010000134.1:0-2730 GCA_017612595.1 Erysipelotrichaceae bacterium
AGAAGGACCAACTGCCCCGCAGGATCGCCGACATGAACGCCGAGATCTACCGGCTGACCAAGGACCTGTCGGCTTCCCGGATCGCCCTGCTTAAGGAGCAGTTGAGAAACAATGACAGTTCACTGGCTCTGTTCTTTACCAAAGACTGCCTGGAAAAGGACGTCAGGGAAGTCATCAATGAACAGCTGGCTGCGCATCCCGGAAGTCTGTGCGCCGGTTTCAACGGCAATGATTCAGCCGGCTACCGCTTTGTAATGGCTTCACTGAAGATCGACATGAAGCAGCTGGCTGAGGATCTGCGTCAGAAGCTGAACTTCCAGGGCGGCGGCAGCCGGGAGATGATCCAGGGCAGCATTAACAACAGCCGCCAGGAGATCGAAAGAGTTCTGAATGGGTTGATCGTTCATAATGGTTTATAATGAATACAGACACCTGCAAGGAGGTGGAAACATGGAATATGCATCCCTGTTTGAAAAGATGAACAGCGAACCGCTGGCTTCCCGCATGCGCCCGCGCTCTCTGGAAGAGTTCGTCGGGCAAGAGCAGCTGATCGGCGAAGGGCGGATACTCAGAAAGATGATCGAGAGCGACAACATTTCCTCGATGATTTTCTGGGGCCCTCCGGGAGTCGGCAAGACAACGCTGGCCCGAATCATCGCGGCCAGGACCAAGAGCCAGTTCATAACCTTCTCCGCCGTCAATTCCGGCATCAAGGAGATCAAGAAGGTCATGGAAGAGGCGGAAATGAACCGCCACATGGGCCTGCGCACCATCGTCTTCGTCGATGAGATCCACCGCTTCAACAAGGCTCAGCAGGACGCCTTCCTGCCTTACGTGGAAAGAGGGTCGATCATCCTGATCGGCGCCACCACCGAAAATCCTTCCTTTGAGATCAACAACGCCTTACTGTCGAGATGCCGGGTCTTCGTGCTGAAGGAACTGTCAGCTGAAGACATCCTGACGCTTCTGAAAAACGCGCTCACCGATGAGCGCGGCTATAGCGACAGCAAAGTCGACATCAGTGAAGACGATCTGAAGATGATCGCTTCCTTCGCCAACGGCGACGCCCGCAATGCCCTCACCATGCTGGACATGGTGGTCATCAACGGCGAGACCGATAAGGAAGGAACCGTTCATATTTCCCGGGAAATCATTGAGGATTCCCTGAGCCGCAAGGCCCTGCTGTACGACCGGGACGGGGAAGAGCACTACAACATCATTTCCGCTCTGCACAAGTCCATGCGCAATTCCGATCCCGACGCCGCCGTCTACTGGCTGGCCCGGATGCTGGAAGCGGGTGAGGATCCGCTGTATGTGGCCAGAAGGGTAACCAGGTTCGCCTCCGAAGACATCGGCCTGGCCGATACCAACGCCCTGAATGTGGCCATCAATGCCTATCAGGCCTGCCATTACATCGGCATGCCGGAATGCAGCGTACATCTGGCCGAAGCGGTCATCTACATGTCGATCGCTCCGAAGTCCAATGCCTGTTATGTTGCCTACGGGCAGGCGGCTGACGATGCCCGCAATACGCTGGCGGAACCGGTACCGCTGGTCATCCGCAATGCGCCTACCAAGCTGATGAAGGAACTGGATTACGGCAAGGGCTACCAGTACGCCCATGACACCGAGGCCAAGCTGACCAACATGCAGTGCCTGCCGGATTCGCTGGCTGACAAGGTTTACTATCACCCGACGATCCAGGGAAACGAAGTGCGCTTCAAGGACCGGCTGGAAGCCATCAAGAAATGGAAGAAGGAACACAGAGACTGAAAAAGTCTCTGTTTTGAAAGGCTCATATGGAGATACTGTATATTATATTTGTTGCTTTTGTGGTCATAGCCATGATTATTCTGGCTAATGGCCGGCAGGTATTCGAGAGCCCGGCGCGAAAGGCTGGAAGAAAAGCTGAAATCAATGCCAGGGAGTGGATCAAAGATCAGCTGAATGAAGAAGATGTTCTTCTTTGCAACGTGGAAATCATTTACGACGGCATGAGAACGGAACTAGATGATGTCATCGTCAACAGTTACGGGGTTTTCATCGTCGAAGTCAAGTACTACAGTGGCGAGCTGGAAGGCGATGAAAATGACCGGGAATGGACCAAATATCATATGAGCTCCGGATACAATGTCTATGTTAAGAGCGTCAGAAACCCGATCATTCAGTTAAAGAGGGAAATCCATATTCTGGCAAATTATCTGCGGGAACAGGGATTCAATGTCTGGGTAAAGGGATATGTTCTGCTTACGGAGGATAATAGTCCGGTGGTGAGTGAATACATTCTGGACAGCGTTGAGGAACTTGGCAGACTCGTTCATACGACTGACCGTAAGAGACTTAACAGATCGACTGTTGAAGGAATAAGGAAAGCGCTTATCTCTTATGGCGACTAATGTGCTTGCTGTGATAAAGGAAACGTAACAGGTAATTATTTAGGAAACAGGTTTTTGTTGCCGAGAAATATGATTAACTTTTGGCTGTCTGCCGACACGGAAACCGAAGGAAAACGAGCTTATAACATGTTATATCAATTTGATATAGATTTCGGCGTTTGATTCACGTCTCAATCAAATCGTTGCATAAGTTAAACAATGCTCGATAGTTTTAATCCAATCTTCTACTTTCAACAAGAAGATTTCTTTCTCTTTGTCTGTGTCTGATGCAAAGGCAATCGCATATATCCATTTATCCTTATACACACATGACCAAACATAAGAATGAATAAAC
>JAGAFL010000135.1:0-2769 GCA_017612595.1 Erysipelotrichaceae bacterium
CAGGCCTTGCACATCTCGTCAATGACCTCATGCATGATCTCTTCCGTCATCATTCCCTTGGAAGGACGGTTGGGCATGAAGGCCGCGCCGGTGATCTCACCGCCGCAGACGGTATAATCGAAGTTCATGCTCATCAGCTCGGCAGACAGCTTACAGCCGTAGTGATGCACCCGGTCGATCATCCTCATGATGTCGCGGTTGGAGAAGTAGGAGAACAGGTCCAAATGGCAGACCGGCTCCTCGTTTTTCTCCACCGGAGAAGTGCTGATGTCGGAAATGGTGATGACACCGCAGCCGCCTCTGGCCTTGGAGACGACGTATTCAATGTATTCTTCGGAGGGACGGGTATGTTCATTGGTATAGAAGAACGGCGTGGTCGGCGAAGCGCCGATGCGGTTCTTGAATACCGTGTTTCTGATCTTGATGGGTGAAAGAAGCTTTTCGTACTTGTTCATGTTTTTCCTTTCCCCGTTCAGTCTTTCCAGAAGCCCGACGGCTTCGGTAAGAGATTTCAACGGATAATCGCTGTACTTGCTGGTTAAGGCATCCTTGATGCCGATGGTGGCCATGCTTGACGCCTTGCCGGCTTCAACGCCGGCAGCGGCGTCCTCAACGACCAGGCAGTTTTCCGGCTTTTCGCCTAACAGTTCGGCAGCCTTCAGGAAGACTTCCGGATCGGGCTTGGAATGGGTGATCATCGTTCCGTCCGCAATGGCGTCAAAGGCCTTGTCCAGACCGATCCTCTGCAGGATGGTCATGGTATTCTTGCTGGAGGAGCCCACCGCGGTGCGGATGCCTTTTTCCCTAAGCCAGGCGTAAAGCACCTTGAAGTCCTCAGCGGTGTCTTGCGGCTTGAGATTGTTCAGCAGGGAACGGTAGATCTCGTTTTTCTGCTCAGCCATCTCTTCCTTTTGGGCCTGCGAGTACTGCTTATGAGCCTTCTCCAGAATGATCTCCAGGGAAGCCATGCGGGAGACTCCGCGCAGCCGGTTATTGATCTGCCGGTCGAACTCGATGTTTTCCCTGTCGGCAATGGCCTTCCAGGCCTGGTAGTGGAATTCGTCGGTGGAGACGATGACGCCGTCGAGGTCGAAGATGACCGCCTTAATCACGGGCCTTCTCCATGGCCTTCTTGGAACGGCTGTCCAGAACAACGGCGACAATGAGCATCATGCCCTTGAAGATGTCCTGGAAGTTCTGGTCCATGTTCATCATAGTTAAGCCAACCGTCAGGGTGCCCATGATGATGACGCCGGTAACCAGACCGGAGGTCTTGCCGGTGCCGCCCATGATGGAGACACCGCCTAAGACGGCTGCCGAGATGACATCCATGGCGACGGAGGAGCCGGCGTAAGGTGAACCGGCGAAGGTACGGCTCATGGCGACCAGACCGGCAATACCGGCCAGTAAGCCGCACAGAGCGGAAGCGATGTACTTGATCTTTTCGACGTTGATGCCGGAGAGTCTGGCGACTTCCTCATTGCCGCCGACGGCAAACATGTAGCGTCCCAGATAGGTCTTCTTCAGAATGAAGTGGACGATGACGGCCAGAATGAAGAAGATGATCGTGGAGATCGGAATGATGCCGATGTGTCCCTGACCCAGCCACTTGATGTTTTCCGGTAAGCCGTATAAGGTCTTGTTTCCGGCAATGATGACGTTAAGACCGCTGATGGCGGTGGACATGGCCATCGAAGTTACCATGCGGGGAATGCCGAAAGTGGAGGCGACCCAGCCGGTAAAGCAGGACATCAGAATGCAGCAGACCAGCGCCAGTAACATGGCCAGGTAGATGTTGATGCCGAAGGTGATGAACAGCTTGGCGGTGAAGGTACCGGCAAAGGCATAAATGGCGCCCACCGAGAAGTCGAGGTTGGCAGTGATCATCAGAAATGAGATGCCCAGAGCCGCGATGCCCATGGTGGTGATCTGACGGACGATGGAGATCAGGTTGGCGGCGCTGAAGAACTTCTTGGGACCGACGGCGATGCCGAAGAAGATCAGCAGAGCGGCCAGGATGATCTGCGCCGTATACTTATTCAAGGTTGTAGCGAGTTTCTTATTCATAATTAGTTCCTTCCTGAGGCCAGATCCAGGATCAGTTCCTTATTGAACTGGCTGCGTTCCAGTTCGCCCATGATCTCTCCTTCTGACATTACATACATACGGTCGGCAATTCCCATCAGTTCTTCCAGATCGGAGGAAACGACGATGACGGAATGGCCGGATTCGACCAGCTGGTCGATGATCATGTAGATTTCATGCTTGGTGCCCACGTCAATGCCCTGCGTCGGTTCATCGAAGATGACGATGTCGCTTTCCGACTCCAGCCACTTGGCCACGATGACCTTCTGCTGGTTGCCGCCGGAGAGCTGTCTGGTCTCCTTCTCGATGGTCGGGGTCTTGATCTGCAGCTGTTGGCGGTAGCGCTCGACATCTTCCCTTTCCTTCTTCTCATTGATGAAGCCAAAGCGGGAAAGCTTCTTCAGGGAAGCCAATGTAACGTTGACGGCGATGGTCTTGTCCATTAACAGACCCAGTCTCTTGCGGTCTTCCGGCAATAAGGCGATTCCGGCATTGATGGCATCCCAGGGATGCCTGCCGTTGAATTCCTTACCGAACAGTTTAATGGTGCCGCTGTCGCGCTTGACGGCGGCGAACAGCAGGTTCATTAATTCCGTTCTTCCGGCGCCGACCAGACCGGCAAAGCCGAGGATCTCGCCCTTGTAGAGCTTGATGTTGGCGTCCTTGACGCCGTTACCGTAAAGG